>CAKOFP010000173.1 GCA_933226995.1 Candidatus Nitrosopolaris rasttigaisensis
AAAGGCTTTCTTGCCAAATTCGTCAATTTGCTTTAAGGCAATCACGCCGAATTCCTTATCACACCAGATCACAATTATTACAGGCAATTTGAGGCGAACGGCTGTCTCAATCTCTTGAACATTCATTAGAAAACCTCCATCCCCGCACATCGCAACAATCTTTCTCTCAGGAAAAGCAAGCTGCGCCGCAATTGCACCGGGAAGTGCAAATCCCATCGAAGCAAATCCATTCGATATAAGACACGTATTTGGATAGTATGTATAGTAGGTCTTTGCTATCCACAGCTTGTGAGCACCTACGTCAGAAATTAGAATATCCCTGTCATCTAATGATCTTCTGACATCTACTATTAGTTTTTCAGGCTTGATAGGGTAACTCGGATCATTTGCGTATCTCAGAACTCGTTCTACAAGCTCTTTTTTAATTCTCTTGAAAGTAGCCGGAACATCGTGACATGGGAAGCATTTTAGATTAGGATTTTGATTTTTTTCTTTTTCTAACTCGGTTAATATAGCATTTATTGTCAATTCTATATCTGCTGCAATCTCGACAGTCGGCGGGTAATACGTATCCACCTCCGCTGACGTAAAATCCATGTGGATAATCTTTTTACTGATATCGCCATTCCAAAATCTTGGACTGTATTCTACCAAGTCATACCCAATTGCTATGACCAGGTCCACTTCCTTCATGGCTATTAGTGCGTGATCTGCAGCTTTGATACCAATTGTTTGAAGATGTCTTTCCCATCTATCAGAGATGACACCCTTTCCCATGAAGGTATTCATAGAGCATATTCCAGTTTTCTCAACGAATCTTCTGACATGAAAGCTCGCATTCCCTCGAATACAACCATTGCCTACCAGGACTAACGGTTTTTCAGCTTCAAGAATTAATCTCACTGCTTTTTCTATGAGAGACTTGTTGGGCTGTGAACGAAGAACTTCTAACGGTTTTTCGATAGGCCTTATTCTTGATTCCTGTTTTGCCACATCCTGTGGCAATTCGATATGGGTTGCTCCGGCCTTTTCCTCCTGAGCTATTTTAAACGCTCTTCTTACAATCTCAGGAATATTATCTGCATTACGAATCGACTGGTTCCATTTTGTTATTGGTTTGAACATAGTTATCACATCCATATTTTGGTGCGATTCCTTGTGTAGCATATTTGAATCAGTCTGTCCAGTAATTGCCAGTACTCTGGATCTATCCATGTTTGCATTAGCTATTCCAGTTGTCAGATTGGTGGCTCCAGGACCTAGCGTGGAAAGACATACGCCAACTTTCCCTGTCAGCCTACCGTAAACATCTGCCATGAAGGCAGCAGATTGTTCATGTCTTGTCAAGATGAATTTGATGCTTGAATCTAGCAATGATATCATAAGGTCAGCGTTTTCCTCGCCAGGTAACCCAAAAATGTATTCGACTCCTTCTGCTTCAAGGCACCTGAGAAACAGATCAGATGTTTTCATTGGAAGCAAGGTTCACAGCCTTGGTTTCCCTGCTTATTTGCGACTTGCGACATTACTTTTTTTCTCCTTGTATTATGATGTATTGGGATATTAACTATTGTTAGTATAAACAGTAGCAGCTGGTGTTGTTGATTTATAATAATGTTAGGTTAAATAACTAGTTTTGCGGTCTGTGATGCGGCAATATTAATCGGTTCCCACACGGGTGAAGCTGGCGGAACATAGCATGCATCAAAGCTGGCCAGATCTCTTATGTCTGCTTTAAGTAAGAGAGCTAGTGCAATTAAATCAATTCTCTCTTTTACTCCCTCGCCACCAACAATTTGTGAGCCCAACACTCTTCCGCTCTTTCTATCGGCTACAATCTTTATCCAAATTGGCTTATTGCCAGGATAGTAACCAGCTCTTGTTATACTTTCTATCAATTCTTCAACAGGATCAAAACCATTTCTTATACCTTCTTCGCTAGTTAATCCAGTCTTACCGATAAACAGATCAAATACCTTGGTGATAGCACTTCCAGCTATTCCTCTAAATTTTGTGTTTCCTCCAACTACATTTTCTCCTGCGACTCGTCCTTGTTTATTTGCTGTTGTGCCTAAGGGTATGTACGTGTCTTTATTTGTAATGTAGTTTCTAGCAGTCGCACAATCACCTGCTGCAAATATATCCGGTATGTTAGTTCTCATGTACTCGTCTACCTTGATGGCATTAGCATACCCTAGTTCTACACCAGCATCTCTAGCTATTTCAGAATTAGGTCTGACTCCAGTCCCAAGAACTATGAAATCACTATCAATATTACGTTTAGCACTGGTTATTATACCCTTAATCTGTCCGTCTCTTCCAAGGATTTCTTCTACACGCTCACCTAGTATAATTTTCACACCGTTAGCTTCCAACTCTCTTTCAACAATCTTGGCCATGTTTTTATCAAGCAAACTAGGAAGAATATGATCAGCCATTTCTACTACTGTCACATCCATATCTCCTCTTCCGGTTTGGCCTCTCTTCTTAAATGCCTCGACCATCTCAAGGCCAATAAGACCTGCACCAGCAATTATGGATGAATGCATTGGGATCAATTCTTTTAGCTTTTGATGCTGCGCTGGTTCCTGCTGCAACACCACCAATAACCACTATTCTTTTCTTCTTATTAGTCGACAATTCTCGGGCAGACTTCAATTAAG
>CAKOFP010000174.1 GCA_933226995.1 Candidatus Nitrosopolaris rasttigaisensis
TAGCAACTCATTAAAGAACGCCTCAGGTCATGATGGCTACAATATGCTGTAGTGCTTTTAGTGACACTATATAAAGTCCTAAATAAGTAAAGTGGCAACAACTATCGACCGAATACATTATTTTCCGTTTCCACATTATGAAATATTCGTTTATGAGGGAAAGTGCATCTTATACGCTTAAAATAAAATTGATCCTCTCTGCAAGAATGGATATGACAGTTAATTTGGAACAAATATTGAGAACAGTCGAATTATTGCTACATAATCAATCTCCTGCTCATGATTTTCAACATATACTAAGAGTATATAGAAACGCCGAAATGATAAGCAGGAAAGAAGAAGGTGCTGATTTGGATATTGTTCTTGCTGCTGCCCTATTACACGATTTGGTAGTTTATCCAAAGGGAAGCACAAAGACAATTAGTTCAGCCGATGAGAGTGCTGAGATTGCAAAGAAAATATTATCTGAATACAAGTGGTATCCAGCAGAAAAAATAGAAAAGGTTGTCGATGTAATACGTATACATAGCTATTCAAGGAAATTAACTCCTTCTACATTGGAGGGTAAAATTTTGCAGGATGCGGACAGGTTGGATGCAATAGGTGCGATAGGAATAGCTAGAACCTTTAGTGTTGGAGGAAGCGAAAACAGGTCTCTTTATAATCCAAAAGATCCATTTTGTGAATCAGATAGAAAATTAGATGATACTCGGTGGACACTAGACCATATTAAAAAGAAATTGTTGATATTAAAAAATTCCATGCATACTAAGACAGCAAAAGAGATAGCAGAACAGCGTACAGATTTTATAGAATCATTTCTAAAGCAACTGAGGAATGAGATTCTGTATTGGGGGTCGGGACAACAATAAAGTCCAGAGATTGAAGGTTTGGTGGTTGAGAAGTTTAACAAAACTAAGAAGGATATAATCTATCGGGATTTACAACAAGCGTATCGTATCGTATTAGTAAGAAGCGAACTCCGCAAACTCACAAACTCAAGGAGTGTTGTGAAATAGTCCCACTCTTTACAACCCGAATGGAATTTGCATGAGTCGTCTCCTAGGCCAATATCATGCACTCGATGCCACTAGGTAATCAATGTCACTGTAGGTGGTCTTTTGGGATAGGTTCTCAGTACACTATCGTTCGAAAAGCTAAGTTTATTCTCGGTCGGGTAATTATTTTAGACTTGGGTAAGCTATGTAGCCAATTCGTTTGAGTAGCATCTTTCATTATGAGCAAACTGCCATGTTCAAGTACAACTGAATTCGTTTGACGGTGGCGTCTTGGGAAAAACTAGATTTGCAAAGATATTCCAAGAAAATGGAGATTACTGCTTAGAATGTTGGCAAGAACGAACACACCATTATATCACTGGTGAAAAAAATATCCTTATCTGATAGAATAAGATATGACAAATAATAATACGCTGCTCCTACAAAAACGGTAAAGAAATTAATTTTAAGTTGCATCTGACTAATATCTGTAATTTTAATTAATGTATACAAGGGCTCATGTATTTCATTTTAATATGACTCATCGCTTTCTTTCTTTCGTTTTTCCATAATTAGAATTATTGGTAAGGATTGTAAAGGCGGAGAAAAGTATAGGACATAAAGGAATTGGTAAGATAAGATAAAAGAACCTAAGGAATTGCTTCTGCTAGTCCTCCAGCTCCTTCTATTGGTTGCAACCCCTTCTCTTTTAATACTTCATTCAGAATTGTTAGATCGTATATCCCAGACACGTCCGGTCTAGGTTTGCCCTTTGCCAAGAATCCAAGATCGTAAGCACTATTGGCTCCCTGGAAAAGCGATAACTTTAGTGGATCATACGTGAATTGTATTCTTGACCAAGCTTGCCGCAACTCGTTTTCTGCTATAGTCTTACCCGTTAATTTTCTAAATTCAGTATTAAATGTCTTTATTGCTGCATCTGTATGATTGTTTATCCATGAGGTTTCGTTAACATTCGCTGCAAGTAATTTCTTGACTACATCAGGATTTTGTTGCAAGTAATCTGTTCTGGTCACTACATTAGCTGTTACAAACTTACCATCTGGTGGCCACAAAGTTCTTTCATCAATTAATATTCTTCCTCCAGCTTCATTAACTAATCTTGTACCCCATGGTTCTGGTACCCATGCACCATCAACCTGTTTCTTTAAGAATAATGTAAGGATAATTGGATTATCTGTAGATAACACCGTTACATTTCCTCCGTTGTCTTTTGTTTGATATCCTTTAGAGTGCAGATAATTTCGAAGAGCTATATCCTGCGTGTTTCCAAGTTGAGGTGAAGCAAATACTTTGTTTGCAAAATCCTTGGGAGAATTAATTCCGGAATCATTTCTCACTACAAAGACAGCACCACCACTTGCCGCACCTGAAATTATTCTGAGACCCTTTCCTAGAGATGCTACATAGCCATTTACTGCTGGGCCTGGGCCAACGTAAGTGGCGTCTATTCTATTAGCAAGAAGAGCTTGAATAGCCGATGACCCTGCATTAAAGATGAATGTCTGCACTTGTATGTTGTTTCCGAGTTCCTTCTGGAATTCTCCACTCCCAAACCCGATTATCGCTTGAGCATGATTTATGTTAGGAAAATATCCTATTCTCAAAACCTTCGTTGCGCTCTGAGCCTGTACAAATCCTATAACCGGTGTATGCACAAGAACAGCAGCTAGTATTATTATAAGGGCAACTATTGTTAGTTTTCTAGTTGCTTTGTTATCCATTGCTAACGAAGATTATTTTCCATGAATATTATTCATCCTATTCATGCAATTTTAGAATTTTATGTGCAAGTTTCAAGATGCAAACTTGAAATTATGCGTGTTCAGTAGGCATGCCTCTTTCAAAATACGCGAAATCTGCCTATTCTATGTTGATGTGGCGCATTCAATGTTAGTTATTATTTGTCTTAAGCATGGGGAATAACATTCATTAGCTTCAACGAGAACGAACATGCCTAAAAGACATATAATGTGTATAGCTTGCATGTTTGAAGTCAGTTATATTACTCTTTGAACCTTGCATATTTGGATATAAAGATATGACGTTACAAAAGCATAGAAATAAAGAAAAACATTTTCTCTTTTATTCATATATTTTATTCACCCCACGTGTTTGAAAGGCCTTGGATTAATGGCAACCCTACCGGCCTCTTATTGTGGAGGATATAAACTTGGATATCATGCAGGATGAGATGCTGCGGCAATACTATATGGTGGACAACAATGAATAAAACAGAACAAATTTGGAATGACTTGATCGATGAA
>CAKOFP010000175.1 GCA_933226995.1 Candidatus Nitrosopolaris rasttigaisensis
ATCTAATTCAGCTGCCCTTACTGCTGCTAGTAAGTAGCTGGGCACATACATTATTGCTTCCGGAAGAATGTGATGCAATAACCAATATTCTCCTGGTATCTCAAATCCAACATACTCTTTGATGAGCGCAGAATATACATTGCTTGCCTCATCTATTGATAAGTTTTTGTTCCAGTAATCTAATTTCATCAATGAATTTGCTGTGTAAAATGTAACAAAAAATAATTCCATAAACTTATTTCTCGATGCTATTTCGCTAACGATATCATCAATATTTACTTTATTTGAAGGAAGCAATGATCGTATGTAGTTGGGATTTTTTGTCAATCTTTCAAGAAAGATAGAAAATATCTCCGCTATGCCCATTGGAATTCTGTATTTGGTCCAATATTCGTTGTTTGCGTCTATCGAACTTGCGTGCATGGCATGACCAAATTCATGGAAACATCCTTGAAGATCAAAATAGGGGCTTTCCTCCTTATAGAGGATTCGAATATCGTTTGGTATCTGTACAAAGAAGCAGATTGGCGATGGATATTTATTTTTCCTGCTTTCAGTATCAAACACGATTTTAGTTAGATCGAACTGCATGAATGCTAGTATCTTTCTCACTTCAATAAGAGGATTTATTGACGAAAAATTGGTATCTAGGCTAGAATACACTTTATTTCTGAAGAAATAAAAGTCGTCATAATACTCTGGTTCTCTGCCAAGCATCTTTTTACTAATGTCTGTCAACGCATCTCTGAAGGGTTTCTTGGCTCTATTCCCTATGGATTTTATAAACTCAATCAGTTGATTGCACGATATATTTTCATTTTCTAGATAGCTAGAAAGTGGAGATATCTTATCACTGTCTTTAGCACCTTTAACGATTTGATGTTCTCGGTAAACTCGTTTTATTGAGGAGAACCTGCTTTCAACAATGGGTGATATATATTTAGTTTTTTCAATAAATTCATCAAATACTTGTTTCCTATTTAATTGATTTTTCTCAAGACTATTGAATTGCCGCCAAGTACTCCAGTTAACAAAAGAATCTTTGAATTTGTGCTTTGAGGAGACGATTTTCGTATTTCTTGTATTATGTAATTCTAATTCAAGCTTCTTGTTTTTAGAATAAGCTGTATCTTCTATTGCGCCAAGAAGTAGAGCTCTTGGATCCGAAAAAAAGTCAATGAAGATCTTTGAATTATATAGTTTGATTTCTGCCAGCTGTTCTATTAATTTTTCGCTGTAATCAAAGCCAGCATATTGCTTATATTGCTCATCTGTCTCTCCAATATAGATACGCTCATCTAACTCACACCATTGTTTAAGGTTCAATCTCAATCATGAGATGTATCTTGATTATTTTAAGATTCATTTAATGTTCCTTTGGTCATATTAGAATTAAATTTCTCATAAAAAGTAGAATCCATTTTCCGCTATATTAAAGAATACAGAATAATGTTCAAGTCTTTTGGTGTCCATGTGAGGACATGATACTCCAGTCTATCCACCTCTGTCAGAGTATCAGGATAATTTCTAGCCTTAACAAGCTAGCTGGAATTCCGCCATGTCTCTTTCGTCCACCTTTCGTCAACCTTCTGGCAGACTTATTCACTGACAGATGTGAGGCTACTACTTTTCCCTTTTTCTTTCTTTGATTTCTTTAGACAGCTTTACAAGTTGTTTATAGTGGTGGAATATTATGGACATCAAAATCGGCTGTATCCTTACAGGTTTGGTAGTATAAGACGACGCGGAATTATACATATGAGCTACCGAAAACATTTGATCAAATATTTTTCTATCAGATTTGTCTAATGAGTTCCGAAATGATTTCCATTCCTTTTCTTCTACTACAGTAGCTATTCGAAAAGAAGGAATCGTCCTACCCAAATAGCGAAATCACTTAGTAGTTGTTCTTGTCCTTGTTCTTGATATCGCATAGGTAACAAATGTTATTGGATACTGTTGTTGTCGTGTTCCTTTTTGATTATTATTATTCTGACTATATAGATATTTGATTAATTTCTTTGCTTGCTCTTCTTTTTCAATTCTCTCCATCTTAGGATGACATGAGTAACAATAATTGCATTTAAGACAGATATGAGGCGTTCTTTTATTACATTCTATACATTCGCCATACGATCGATTCTTATTATATAATGTAAGATATTCATGCATGTGCTGTAACAGTATAGGAAGGTCTCGCAACTTGACTAATAAAGGGTAGAATACCTCACCGAGGGGGGGAGAGGCTCCAATAATTCCGTGAATAATTTCTTACTGGTGTCTTTGAGTGTACGAAATACAATTTCTTTTCCCTTAAACCCAATTATCGTTGAATATTAAAATTCTGTAAGGGATTATGAATTAATCCCATATCCGGGATTGTGTTGAAGTCTGTAAACGTGATCATCGGAATTTGGAGACGTTTCGTAATATATACAGGTGGAGAAACAGGAGATATCACATTTGTTGAGGCAAGAGAAATCTAAAAAGTTTGAAATTGACCTATTATCTGGAAGGGTATCAAGAAAGATAAAGGCAATTTATATGATATAATATTACTAATAACAATCCTTTTACATGAGGTTAGATGTTATTGTACTTTGTTAATTGTTAGAGACACGTAGTCGTATCGTGATCTTGGGTGCGGGATTCGGAGGGTTAACGGCTGCTAGTATGTTGAGAAATGGTCTTGCAGCGGAACATCACATAGTAGTTATTGATAAAAAAGACTACTTTTTGATGGGAGTTGTAAATTTATGGATACTAGGTGGAAACAGGAAATTAGAAGACTCTAAGGTTTCTTTAAGTAATCTAAAAAACAAGGGAATTGAATTTCTACAAGATGACGTCATACAAATAGACTTTCATAAAAAAATCGTTACGACGAAATTAAGTAAACAAATTGAATATGACTATTTGATAATAGGATTGGGTGCTGACTTTGCAATTGAACAAATAAATGGCTTTTCAGAGAACGGAGGATTTAATTTATACGATGCAACACAAGTTCCAAAATTAAGAGAAAAGATACTTTCACTGAAAAATGGGAACATAGCGATTTGTATAACAGATATTCCCTATAAATGCCCCCCCGCACCATATGAAGCATCGTTAATTATTGATGATATCTTAACCCAAAGTGGAATAAGAGATTCTATTAATATGGATCTATATACTCCTACGCAAATTGCATTACCTGTAGCTGGACCGAAGATAAGTCAAGATGTTGTTAACTTGCTCAATAGACACAATATCAATTTCCATCCACTTCATAAGCTAAAAAGAGTATTAAATGAGAACGAGTTAGAATTTGGAAATGGAGACAGGATGGATTATGATGTGCTGATAGGTATTCCACCACACAAAATTCCTATGATGGTAGCAAATTCTCCGGGTCTATTGAAGGAAGGAGAAAATTGGATAAATGTGGACAAGTTTACTCTTAGAACAAATTATGAAAATGTTTTTGCCATAGGCGATGTTACAGAAATTAAAGTTAATCAATACGTTGCCATTCCTAAGGCTGGAATATTTGCAGAAGCAGAAGCCAAGGTAGTATCACAACAAATCATTGATGAAATATCAAATAATAATAATAATAAATCACAGAATCCTCGGTTTGATGGCAAAGGTTATTGTTTTATGGAAATAGGAGGTAAAAAGGCTGGATATATTACTGCAGATTTTTACAATGAAGCAGGTCCCATCACCAAGCTTGAACCACCATCTCAAGAATTATATGAAAAGAAAATTGATTTTGAAAGAAGTAGGCTAGCGGAGTGGTTGTTATAACAGGTAGGCTATTTCCTATTAATCAGCATCATCGAACGATGATCCGGTGTTGTCTATTTTGTAATTAATTGTATCGACGTAGTATGCTTTATCCACTAATGGGCATGTTTGATCTCTTGCCTGGTTTTTTTCTAAATTATCTTCTTTTTTACTAAGAATGTTGATACTCATAACACTCTCATTGCTGTATAGAACAATGAGGTATAAGAATGTATACTAGATATAATTGTCTGAACGAATTTTATGAAGTGAAACTACCATTCAGCATTACATTTACTCTATCTTTAGGGTTTCAAACTAGGTCGCTTTTTATTCGTTAGATAAACCTGATTTTCGTAGAACTGTTTGACTTTTCGAAATGTATCTA
>CAKOFP010000176.1 GCA_933226995.1 Candidatus Nitrosopolaris rasttigaisensis
AAAGTTTGATAGAGACGGGCACGATAGTAGTAATAAACAGATACTACCAATCAAATCTTGTTTATGGCGTCTCAAATGGTCTTAGTATTAACTGGCTAACTAACTTGGAAAGGGGTTTACCCAAAGAAGATATAGTTATAGTCCTAGACGTTAGTCCTACCGTAACGTCCCAACGGTCAGACGCGGGAGATCTGGATTCATTTGAAAAAAATCAGAAATTGCTTTTAGAAGTAAATAAGAATTATCGTAAGCTTGCAAAACAGTTCAAATGGAAAATAATCAATGGTGAAAAAAGGAAGGAGCAAGTCCATCAAGAAATAATGAAGATCGTTAAACTCCTGAATGTGACCTGATTATCACGCTGACCGATTATTAATTCGACTAAAAACATATCATTTCAGTTGTTTTCGTTTGCTAAAAAAACAGTCGTTAATGACTCCGTTACGAGACCTCGAGCACCGCTCTTCAAGCTTAGATAGTCAGCTACAAGAGAAATGAGAATAAACTCGACGTATATATGCTGATTGGAATCCACTATAAACGATAGTGAACTCGTCGCGTTCAAGGATATGACACTTTACCGAGCGAGCCAGAATTGGAATATTCACTATCTTGACATACAGTAGATTTAATTTTCTGCCTTACACAAACAAAACCATCAGACAGAGCTATGAGGTTTGCCGGAGAAATCACTGATCCAGTTCATCGATATATCCGTTTCACCAATGTCGAAAGAGAACTTTTGGACACTGCCGCGTTTCAACGTTTGAGGAGAATAAAGCAACTCTCTGGCGCACACTTGGTTTATCCCAGTGCGCAACACTCTCGATTCGAACACTCACTTGGGACGATGCACGTTGCCGGCTTCGCAGGGGAAACTCTTCTTGCCAAAGGATACCTCAGTAAAGAAGAAAGTATTCAAGAGTTACGATTGGCAGCTTTGCTTCATGATATAGGACATGGACCATTTTCACACCTATTTGAGGAAATGTTAGGCGCAAAATGCGGCCTGACCCACGAAGACTTGGGGAAGAAAATTATCTTCAAGACAGAAATTAGCGATATTCTAAAAAAGCATGGTTACAATTCAAATGGCATATGTAGATTATCATTTGGTGAATCAAAGATAAAATTCTTTAATGAAATTATCGCCGGCGCATTATCGGCAGATATTATGGATTATTTACCACGAGATGGATTGTTTACTGGAGCTGAATATGGCAAAATCGACTATCACAGACTTATAAGTTCATTTGAAGTGGTCTCGAATGCCCATCTAGCCATTAATAGATCCGCCCTCTACTCATTTGAATCAATGTTGATCTCTAGGTACGAAATGTTCAAGGCAGTCTATTTCCATAAAACTGTCAGATCGGCCGAAGTTATGCTTCTCCATTCAATGAGGCTAGCTGATGAACAGCTGAATTTAACTGACACATCCCTAGATAATTATCTAAACCTGACTGATGATTCAACTCTTGAGAAGATACACTCTCTTAGTAAGAGCAATGAAGTTGCAGTCAGACTAGTAACGGATTACAGGAACAGAAGATTGTTAAAATGTGTTTATGAAAAATTCTTACACAAGCACGATGATATCTGTAGAAAAATGGATAGACGGGCACTACATAATCTGGCATCACAGATAGCAGAAAGCGCAAGGGTCCAAGAAAATTCCGTTTTTGTCGATGCATCGAGAGCATCCTCTATGCCGCTGACGCCCACTAAAAAAGAGATAAGTTCGATATTGCTTGTCGACAAGGAACGTGCATATGAAACGCCCATCTCAGAGATTCCGCTTATTGATTCTGTAACAGGCTTTCTTGATATGCTAAGAGTATATACAACCCTCAAAAATAGAGAAGTGGTGGAACGATCTGTTAAAAAGGTTCTTGGCGAAGAAGATTCTATCTACCAAAGGCACAGAATCAGGAAAAGGAAAGTTTGACCATGAATAATATCAATCTTAATAAAAAAAGAAGAATAGTCATAAAATTAAGCGGCAGCATATTCGATACTGCTAACGGTAAGGAATCTATCACAAAATATGCTAAGATGTTATTAGAAATCAGTGACAAATTTCAACCAGTAGTCGTGACAGGAGGGGGAGAAATTGCCCGCCACTACATAAATATCGCAAGAAGTCTCGGGTCAGATGAAGCAAATCTGGATATTATAGGAATTGAAGTATCCCGTTTGAACGCAAAGATGTTGCTTGTCACATTGGGAGACCAGGCCTTTTCCCAAGTTCCAAAAAATCTGGAAGAAGTAGCAATAGCAGCAGCAAGCGGTAAAATAGTAATAGCAGGCGGTTTGCATCCTGGACAAAGTACAAATGCGACTTCAGCACTCATTGCCGAAACAGTAAAGGCTTCAAAGTTTCTAAATGCTACCGACGTGGATGGGATTTTTGATTCAGATCCCAAAACAAACAGAGATGCAAAATTATTTAAAAAGATTACAGTCAAAGAATGTATGGAAATTCTAGGAAATGAAAGTTCAATGGCAGGAACGTATGAACTAATCGACATTGTTGCCCTTAAAGTGATAGAACGATCAAAAATCCCGACACAAGTTTTGCGATCAAGCGTCAACAATATCAAACATGCAATCAATAATACTAACAAATACCGTGTTGGGACCGAGATAGTAGTTGACCCGACAATTACGAGAGCTGCAACGGTCAAGAAACGGTCTTAATCATACCCAGAAATTCTTGAATGCCGTCTGTTATCATCTTTCTATAGATTTCCTCACTTTTTTGTTTAGGCAAAGGTTTTGATTGTGCCTTTGCATACCCATCTTTATCACAGATAAATAACATTGCTTCGTCTCCCCTCGCTATTTTGCCAGCAAGCATTTCCTCACCTACTGGCTCAAAACCTTTGTCGCTTTGCTTAATAGTATACGTCAGCATCGCGAATCCTGCATAATCAAATAATTTCATCTGAGCTTTTTTTGCCCTTTCTTGCCCAAGGAAAGCAGCCTTATGATATTGCATATATCTAATGAATTTTATTTTGCTATTATCTATAAGCTTTCCTTTCAGGGATACAAATGATTTCGTGTTCGATATTCGACGATAATCAGTAACATTGTGTTCACACGCGTGGTTTTTTGACCGTCGTTTGCAACATTAGTTAGAAAAAAGTGCTGAATTGTTGCCATTTTCTAACTGCTGGATTAACCTTGGAGTGAACTAGTACTTGCATAAGGTACGTCTTTAGAACTAGATAAACCAAACGCAATTGCAAAATTAATTCTAGTAGGTTAATGGTTTTTAATTACCAATCAACACAGTGGCTTTGCTACCACCTTCTATTAGTCCAGAGCCAATTAAACCACTTATGTATGGCTAGTAAAAGATGCAAGTGCAAAGTACAAGTAACCAAATTCCAAATAATTTTTTTGTGACAATCCAGAAGATGACGGATGGTAAAATTCCTTTTCCGATACAATACAAAAGGATCAATAAAGCCGTGAGTCTATTTTCAAGGTTTTCAAGCTAGGAGTATGCAAGAACTTTGAATAATTGGTTGAAGTCTGCCTTGGCTGTTTCAACAAATACCCAAGTATTGCCGCCACCGCCAATGATTACAGTCCAGTCGCCACCAGAATACGACCATACCTTTTGTGGCACCCATGGGGTCTTAGTAAAGCGTGTAAACGCTCCAGCCAATGTATTAAAGAGCATTGAAACAGTAGCACAGAATTGAGCAGATACTTCAGCAATTTCTTTCGCTATATCGGTGTTTGATCTATATTCTATGATTTTTCCATCTGACGCGAATTCACCAGCCGCAGCTACGCCATCAAGTGTTAATAATTCATCGAAATTAACCATCGCTTTTAGAAAAAGAAAGTCTTATATTAAAGGTGTGAAGTAAAAGTATGAAGGATTTTTTTCCGGCCACACATTCACTTTATGCATCCAGCATAGAAATGCGTACCACCTATAGAAGAGCGTACATCAGACTTAGAGGCCGAGGGAATGTAAAATTGTCTCGACATGAACTTGAATTGGAGGATTTATTCTTGACCGGAAGGAACTTGATACGCTTTACAGATTGACCATAACCGTACGATCTGACATTTAACTAATCTTAAACACGATGGAGGGGCCAGTATCCGGTTCAAACGGTTTTCAGCACGGCCCTTATGATAGTACTTTGTTGTAATCTTACCATGTCAGTTTAATTGGTTTCTCAATAGCAACGGCAAAGACCATTTTGACTTTTTTGGTTCTCTATTTGTTGAAGATACAGCCACAAAAGAAAGCGTCGAGTTCAATCCTAACGCTGTGTAGAGATCTGGTAGCTAATTGATACCTCTTGAAAAATAGACACATAAATATTTGCCTTTACTCCCAGTTAGTGGAGAAATCGCAATCTTGTTGTCATCCGCAATGTGCATTAATTCGAATTGCATTTTTGTTGAGTTGTCATGCAGATGAACGTCAGCAGTTATAATCCCTTTTTTTATGGTAGGAATTAGATAATTTAAGTAAAATAGATTGCTAACTGGGTAATGAGTATTTACGAAAGGATCCTTTCTTCCAGGTATCATGTTACCCCGTCTAGATTGACCAACAATCAGTTTCCCTTCATCGTCAACTACAGCAGCAAAACTGATAGCTGCATTAGATGATAACGCAATGAAGCATATTTTGCGTAAATAGTCCCGTCCTTTACCCATTAAATGTTTTCATTCAATTCGCCTTCATAATCAATGTGCTAGAATATTATAGAACTGAGTCTTTGATGGATAATCAAAAAAATTTCTCTAGATGAATCCAAATAATATCTGTTGTAGCACTATCAATACTATTATTCCCTCCCATTCCCCAATTCCACCATTCCCGCCGTTTGCGTTACTTCCATTGCCACCCTTTCCGCCAACTCTGCCACTACCACCATTACCAATACCTCCAATTCCTCCATTATCGCTGCTACCGGCTATGCCTCCATTAGCGGATCCTCCAAGGCCCCTAGCTCTCCATTTCCACCAAAAATGAACCATTAACGCCATTTTGGCCATTCTAACCGTTCGCACCATGAGTCGCTCCTATCCCTGTGACGTTCACGCTGTAAAATTTTGTAAAATTAGTAAAGCTTCCTATACTAGATACTTTGGAAGTTATTTTATTTTGTCCTAAGGCTGCATATTTGGGCGTGATAGTATACTTCCATGTAGAACAATCGTTTGTTCCTCCATGTCCTGTTGCTGCTGCCTTTTGGTATGGTTTCATATCTTCTAGAAGTATTAAAACTGTACAATCAGTATGTGTCTTATCTGCTGCGGGTGCTGGTGAAGATATTCCTGATACGATGATATTACTATCAACCGGAACCCGCTGAACTTTATGAGGGGAAATTATTTTTACAAAGGGTGTCCTTGCAGATGATGAAATAGCAAAGAAGCGCCACTAATGCACCATGCGCCAAAAAAAATACGGCTATTATTGTAAAGAAGAGAGCTACCAGTCCGGAGTGATTAAAATTACATGTTCCAGAGTACTTTCCATTTCTGATTAGTATGAAATTGCCTATAAACACTTTTTATCTAATTTGTCTGCTGTTTAGCCTCGGAAAAGGATTCTATCCATTTTCTGCTTAGAATCAATTTCTCAGATTGCTTAGATTTTTTCTATGGCTACATCGAGTATAATCTGACCAATATATGTTTTGTATACTAGGCAACGTTTTAATTACGATATAGCAATTTGTAATTTATGCAAGGAGTTCAAAAATTAAAGTGCACCTCTTGTGGTGTTATGTTTATGTCGGAGACTGAGACTGGCACGACGATTTGCCCGTCATGCTCTGAGAATCAGTCACATGGTCACGAAAGTATGGGCGGTTGTGGTTGCGGACATAGCCACTGAACTTTTTTACTGGGTGATTCCTCAGATCAAGCTGTAAGAAACGCCTTACCGTTCTCGTAATTCTATAATTTTGCCATTTATGTGCTACTCTAGCAAATCATTTGTGAGCAAAAACGGTAGGTAATCATACAAGTGCTTTGAAGTTATAGACGCAGCGAATCTTAAGTATCCATCCCTTTGATTAGCTGCCATACCATCCCTTCGATTATTTCGGTCCGACTTCTGTATTTTTTATATAGGGATTGATCTCGTGATGATATTATCTCTATATGTATGTATTTGCAAGAGAAAAAATAATATCAACCATGTAAGCAGATAATGATTGTGGATGTATTCAAATCAATCACAGTAACCAGTAACCTGCTCATATGATATGGTCGAAGTCAGCGGTATCCAGCCAATATACAGTATATCACATCATCAGATCAGCATGTTGTGAACGTTGCCACCGACTGTAATTATTGTTACCCATGTACAGATTTTTATCATGGCCAGACATACCTTCACCCATGCCGCGTAGTTGATGAATCCTGTTTATGGAGATACTGCTAAGCTGGGAAAATTCCTTTATTAGTGGAGCCAGATTACAACGAAGTTCGGATTTTTCCATCCTTAATTAAGCAAATAAATCATAGTTTTTGGATCCTTATTTGACTAAGTGACTATTTCTGCGAGTTTCTGTTGCTCTATTGCATTTTTAACTTCCATAGCAATTCTTCTGCCTACCCCCATGGTATGACCGTAATAGTATTTAGTATAAGGGCTCGTTGTTGCCATAATAGGGTTCCCTGGAACTCTGAGCGAAACATCGTAAACCACCAAATCGAGTTCCACCGTAACAATACTTTGTAGTGAAATCGGTCCGATTATTCCCGGAGGGTATTCTCTCTTCACCAATGAAGTGAAGTCATCACCCATTTTAAACACCTTTTCGAGTAGCGATTCGCGTATACTCGCAGGTGTGTGTCCTATTTCGATATTTTGTAACTCGACATCTATTTCCATTTGTTGCCTGGCCGGCACTGAGGTTGTGAAATCATTGAGATTAGTCTGCAATCTTCTTTCAATCCCTAAGAACTCTGTCTCACCTCTCATTGGCGAGTAGAAAAAGTTAAAGTTAAAGTATGTACCAATTACGTATTCCTCAATAATGGCAGAGTCGAGATCGTCCTGGTTAATCAGACCCTGTTTGATCTTGAGTTTCGCTTTTTTCAAGTAATCCTCATACGACGAAACCATAAAAAATGCTCTCTCTAGTTTCCGTTTTGCTTCTTGAACCTTTACCATCGCTAAGCCATCAATTTGTGAGGGGTTTGTGTAGATCCTTGGGTGCCTGATGCGCGCCTTTTCTAGAAGATAATATTGGTTCCTCTCTGCAGTACGCTCCTCTGCTCGCAAGAGGTGTCGGTTCCCGAATATAGGTATCTCTAAGTTATTCTCAATATTATCATAGCCAAGGTAGGCAGTAAAGGCACGATGCGCGATCATTATCGTATTTGAGTGCACCAATTTATCTTGAATTTCT
>CAKOFP010000177.1 GCA_933226995.1 Candidatus Nitrosopolaris rasttigaisensis
AGATAATCTAAGGTGAGCATTAATAGCATTACAAATCCTTCAATCAAATAAATTAAAATATATTCAATTTATCTTAATATCAGACAATTTGCCATTAAATACAGTGAGTCTTCTCGCGGCTGGATGATAGAGACATAGGCAACCTAGCACCTTACGCTTTCAGCAACATCCTCAAATTCAGGTAATCAATCAACTAAAAAATCAATTTCAATTCAATTCGATATGATTCCACCGCCTTAACTTTGATTGTCATTTAAAACCTAATTTCACAATAAGTAAAGAAGATCGCGCTACCATCTTCGAATAAGTTTTCAACCCGTCAACAAATATAGCGATAGTTTGATTGTAGAATATCATAACGCTTTATGACAGCATTTATGGTGGAGGGTTGGATCAGTTATATCAATAATATTGCTAGAGATAAGCTGAAGCTCTTATGTGCATGATTTTGCTTGAACCCTTGGTACATCTTCTCTTAATCCCGTTGATACGGTCTAGTATGAGATATCTGATATATATGATATTTCATGTATATAGTAATCCATCTCTAAATGTTCTCATCTCACATGATCCGAGTCAATAGACTAAGTTCGATATGTGATGTTCTCAAATTATGCATGAATACAAACAGTCATAGCCATTTGTATACATGCGGTACTTCGCCCTATATACAGGGATAATAATCGTCGAAATTTTCAGTTCTAGCAGTAACATATTTCGGAACTCTTCCAATAATGTTTTTTGAAGTGGTGAGTGAGTGTAGTTGATTTTTATGGTAATACCATCTACCACCATCTGCATATACTATATGTCTACCATATAGCTTAGCAAGATCTAAGAAATGATTCTATAACTGGCATGTCCCGACATAAATAGACAAAGAAACAAATGAATTTAATTCTATAGAATTATTATTCTGACATATTTTATACTGAAAAACTATGCAAGGCAAAATGTTCTACTAAGGTGTCTTGGCTACTGTAAATGTAATTTAGCCCCTTAGTATATGGCAGAAATAATTTGTGGGACATAGGAGACTCCCATATAACCAAGTAATCGAACAAAAGAATCTGGACATATGCGTGATGCACTCGTTCACCATACTAAACTCATTATTCCAATTGTCTATGACATCAAAATCAAGTACTATTTTACTACGTCTTACCAATGATTCGTTATAGATACACCGGTTAGCCATTATAGATGATGGTATACTACATAAGCTAAATGCAACTAGGTCAAAAACCGTATAACAGAACAGTGAGTTATGCAACTGCTGTTTTCTTCCCTAACGTATTACGTAAGAGACGACTAGTAAATAGATCCGGGACAAACACATAAATTCTTGTTTGTCGTCTCCGAAGAAACAATTAGTGAGTGACCTATGTGGACTCGATAATTTTCTTTGCCACAGCTATAGGCGCAAGCCTAACGATAGTATTACTTTTTAATAGAACAATGCTGTCGATCAAATGGTGGAAACGCGGCATCATTGTAGGACTAAACGGAAACAGAGATAGTGGGAAGCAACGCTTTGAATACATCAAAGAATCTGGAGTAAGATCAGTAGTACAATCAAAACCTCGAACCCACTCTCTCGAAAAGCTAAAACAAACATCTAATTGGAATGAGCTACTAAATAAGAAAGTTGATACCTGTGAGATGATCTACATTGGATGTATAGTTAGTATCGATGGTCATTCAATGACTATAAGAAGCGACAGTGATAAGGAATATGTCATAGCTACGTATTGGATCAGAGAATACGATCAAGAAAGAGCAGTGATAGATACATCAATTAGATATTTGGACCATTATCAAGTCAAATCAACAACGGTATGAACATAAAGATAAGAGGTCTTCTCTAAATAGTACCTCTGACTATTAGATCGAATACTTCATTAATTGTACATTAATTAGGGAAACATATTTTTACATATTTATCAAGACAATGGAACCATACCAAAAGTTATATTTTAGTACGTCCCGGTGGTTACGTTGAAAGAGCGGGTGTAACATTCTTTGCGTGATGCAGAAATCAATGAGTGTGCGTCGGATTCGTCTTGCAGCCAGTTCTCCGGCTTTATCCGGAATATTTTTTGTCCTTTATCCGGCGATCAGACCTGCCTCCGACGAATCATCTTTGCTGGGGGCTGAGGCATTCGCCTCCTTCTCATGGGTTCTGGCGCACTCGCCAGTTATGGCGTTTGTACTTCTAGCGCAGGGGTTGCTCGGTCTGTACATTCGTCTACAAGGAACAACCGTTGAGTGTCGCGCGATCCAAGCACTTGTTTTGAGCTGGATAGGGGTCGGATTGACCCTGCCTTGCTATGGAGCTGAGACCTGATTCGGGATCGTGTCTATACGTGCATACTAGCTGGCCGTGATAGCTAGGACAGCGAGATTACGTTCTTAAACGGGCCCAAAGAATTAGAAAAAGATGATTCAAGTCAATGGCTATGCGGCCCTGCAAGCCAAAGCGCCTCTTACTTCGTACTCTTTTGAGAGACGTGAGCCTCGCGATCATGATGTCGCCATTGACATCCAGTACTGTGGGATCTGCCACTCGGACATCCACCAAGTGCGAAATGA
>CAKOFP010000178.1 GCA_933226995.1 Candidatus Nitrosopolaris rasttigaisensis
CTGCAATAGAAGTGGAAGAATTAATTGCCAGTCTATACCGCCGGTACCAACTTCCATTGCAACTCTGTTTGTTGCCTTTTTGTTGCCTTTTTGTTGTGGTATTGTATGTTAATATATCATGCCTGAATATTAACACTGCAACATCTACTGGATAATCTATGGGAATTGAAAGATAAAACACTTGATTGTTGGTACCAGTGCCCTGTCCAGATTATGTATTAATAGCACTCTTGGTCGAGCTGAAAAAGCTCTGTAGATTGATGACGAGATCCCGAATGCTGTCAATTGCTGCGTCAATTTCCAATATTTCCGTTACGAAATCGGGAATCTTTTTCTATGTGAATCAAATAAATTCCGAACAGTCCTAATGCCCCTCCTATTACGGCCAGTAAAATGTTCTCAGGCAGGTTACTCTTTACCCCAAGCCCCTTGAAAAGAAGTTGCAAGAACAGAGTAAATAAGATATTAGAAGATGCTATTGTGGAGGTCAGTGACGCTCCTATTCTGTCCAGGCCTACCACATATAGCAATGCAGCGGCTAGGGGTAATAGAGAGAAAGATATCAAATATATCCATTCCGGAATCGTAGGTATAGATGTCTGGGATGTTGATAGAATAAGAATAGTTGCCAAGATTAACCCAGAAATCAGAAGTGAAGCACCCGTTACCTCGATAAAGGAGTGTCTCTTAACTAACCTAGTCATAGCTATAACCCCCCCAGCAAAGGCAATCGCTGAAAGTATTGCTTCGAAGTCACCGAAAGTTATGACAAATGGCAATATTGAACTCAAATCCAATGAACGACTCGAAACAGTTGCGAAGAATCCTAACAATGCGATAATAACGCCTACGAGCTGTATTTTTCGTAGTTTTTCCTTCAGTAGTAACCATGCAAGTATCAATACGACTATAGTCTCTAAGGGCCCGGCTAAGAGGCCCTCTTTCGAAGCTCCGACTCTAGTCACAGAATCATACCACAAGAACACCGCCGCAGCAAGGAATATCGAGCCCACAAGCAACAACTTCCATGAGTTGAATACTGTAATTTTTTTTGAAAGAACGGTCGAGATGAGGAGCAATGTCGCGCCTGCGAATGGAATACTGATGCCTGCAACTAGGAGCGATGATATCCCATGAATTTCTGTCAAAAGTTCCACCATTATCGATTCAAATGAGAGGATGATAGCCTGAACGAAGACATTCCAAGATTTCCTTATCAATCGCGACATAATATTACATCATATTGTAAAAATAGATCGAGAATAAGGATTCGGTGACGTGTGCCCCTGAAAAAGACCTTACATCAGACCGTGGTAATTTCCTTAGTATCAAGTGATCTACAAGTAGCAGAAATTGAGCAATTGCTCCTATTTCTCCTCTGCTTAGATTATCAATATCAATTTGGTTCGGCGAATGAGAATACCACTGTGGGGGGCTATATCTCATGGTATTCATAAAGAAATCTATGCAAATAAATAACACCACCTGTGTTTTTGCACCGTTTACCGCCGTGTTTGGACGAAGTCTACATGTTACAATTGCAAGATGGCAACTTTACAGAAATCATAATTCAAGCAATAAATACCTGGTTTGAAGTAAGTGAAAATGAAATAAGGGGGAAAAGAAAATGAGCAAACCACTAATTCCAGGAAATGCGATTTCGTTTGTCAGGCTTCTCAGACAACACTCTGCGAAACATGCAGAGCTTGCAGATAAACGAGTCGACAGTGCTGAGGAGCTAAAACAGACAGATCTGCGAAACACAAACCTTTTACTATCTAACTTGAACACTCAACTAATGTTTGTGTATTCATTGCTTGATATAACAATGACATCACTTAATGACTTGGAGAATCTAATAATAGAGAAAGACGCAACAAAAGAAGAAATAGATCGATTCAAAACCGAGTTAAATGAGAGGATTAAGGATACATTAAAACCACTGAGGGAAGCATTCGGCATAGAGGAAGGACGTCTGAAAAGAGCAGAAGATTTGTATGGTTAGTTAACATACTGTCCATAAAATCAGTTGCATTTCAAGAATACTATTTATCTTGAAGTATTAATCATTAAGAGTCGTAGTTATGGACAGACACACGAAGAAATAGATTATATTCTCGCAATCGCAATATATTTCGTTAATGTAATTTCGTATGTAGACATTTAACTTAGTTGTGGGCAGCATGGCACATTTAACAAGCCTTTTATGTTTAGCAAAACAATTCAATTCTAAGGGAGGTTTTCAGATGATAAAAATTGAAAGGATATATGATTATCCAATAGGAAGTGATAGTTTTAGGATATTAGTAGATAGATTTTGGCCTCGTGGTTTAAGCAAAGATAAGGTAAAGGTGGATTTGTGGCAAAAAGACATCGCACCAAGTAATTCATTAAGAGTGTGGTTTGGGCATGATGAAAAGAAATGGGATGGATTTAGACGTCGATATTTTAACGAATTAGATAAAAACACCGAATCAGTTAAGACTATACTTGATAAAGCAAGACAAGGATCAATAACCCTGCTGTATGGTGCAAAAGAAGAAAGATTTAACAATGCAGTGGCGTTGAAAGAATATCTTGAAGCCAGTTAGTGTTGTCGTTGCTCATTAATGTAAACATCTGGGGGTGTTGCTGAACTGCAGCCGACCGTATGTGTTAAAGTTGATGCGTCATAAGAAACACAATACCAAACTCATATATGCTTGATATTCATATGTAACACTAAGATGTCAGATTCACCAGTAGTTGATTGGGAAGCAATTGTCCATAAGAATGTCAGATCGAAAGATAGGGCCGATGTGGGAAATGTTGACGCCATAGAGACAGATGCCATAGTAATCATAACTGAGGGCGCACGTGGTGAATACAGGATACCAAAATCTGAGGTCGAAGGGTTTGATGGTGCTGAGGTGTTCCTGAGACCAAATATTGCTGAGTTAAAAAAGTATAAAATCTAAGCTACGTATCCACAAACGCAAGTAACGTCTATATTATTTGGTACGACGATGGATCACAGAATAGACAAACCTTCTTGAAAACAAATCTTAATACTAGTACTACTAGCCTAGGCCTCCTCCTCTAATATTGAAATACCAATACCGCATGGAGCAACTTCACAGCAAATTAAGATATACTATCAACTAAACCCTGTCAACGTTTTGAATGGCTCGAGTAAGTTGGACTGACAAAGACATAGCACCACCACATACTGCAACAGCTGTTGATGGTTCATTTGAGACTGCGAATTACTTTATTTTTCTTGTCATAGTGCACATCTGTTGCATTACATATAGCCAAGATGGTTTAACAAACTTGGATACGAAATTCAGAATTTGATCCATCGATCCTCTTTAGCTTTATTGTTATAATTCACTTCACTCTATTTCCACGACTTATGATGTGAAAGTTTCCCTATTCCTTCGGCGTAGTCTTTTCTTTTACCTGCTGCGTTCATGATATCCGTCTTACTAATCAGACCAATTAGCTTTCCTTCTTGGTCACAAATAAACGCTACTCTCTCAGAGCGCTTTCTACCCATGTGTTTTAGTACATCATCTACAGTGCTCTCTGTATTCATGATTATGAGATCCGACTTTTGGATCATAATATCTATTACGTGTTCCAAATTTCTTCTATATTCCGGCACTCGGCTGGCGTCTTTGGCCGTAACCATGCCAACTAGATGACCAAAATCATCTATTACTGGAAATACGTCAGTCGTGGGTGTATTGAAGTATTAGTGTATTAGACGATCGATTAGCATATCCTTTCTTACGGCTATAATATGGCTATTCATTATACTGCCTAAACGAATACCCGATAAAATAGATCTCAGTTGATGTTGTTCTAAATAGGACCGAGCACTACTATTTAAGAACCATCCTACAAGCAACAGCCATATCCCACTGATAAATGACCCAGAAATCATGATGAAGAAGCCTAACCCTATGAATCCGTAGGATATCGCTATCCCAATTCTTGCTGTGTTTTTTGATGATTTATCGTAATCATTTTTCGATCTGAGAAGCGCTGACCGCAGGATCCCTCCACCATCTGAAGGAAACGCAGGTATGAGGTTAAATCCTCCAAGAAGTGCGTTGACAAGTGCACCGTATTGGAGTACACCAGCTGCTACAATCGCTGATACATTTTCAGTATTATTATAAGATCCTAACGTTAAATACGTCAGAAGCCATGACGATGTGGCTAATATAGCAGCTATAACAAAACTTGCTAGGGGACCAACAATCGCAATTTTGAACTCTTTACGATAATCTTTGGACGCCAACTCATCTTGATCTTCGATCACAGATACTCCTCCAAAAATATACAGGACTATCTCACGTACCTCGAGTCCATACCTTAGTGTAACTATGGAGTGTGCTAGTTCATGCAGAAGTACTGATACAAAAAGAATGATTGCACATGTAATACCCATAATCCAATATACAAAAATATTCAAGCCAGGATACAGTTCGGGCATCAGCATTACTGCTAATGTCCATGCAACCAGGAAAGAGACAAGGACTAATGTAAAATGTAACTTAATAGGTATCCCTTTGATCTTTGCTACTTCTAAGGACAATACTCATCACAAATCCCACGCTGGTCATTTAGGAATACAAGCCCGAATCGAAATAGCCTAGACTATGCATTTCTCTCTTTTGTTTCCCCCTCTAAATATGTCATAATCGTTCGCCTGCTTCATCTTTGAACCACATCTGAGACATAATGGTGCATCGCATCACTTCCTGCAACATCTTGTTCATTAATGATTTAAAGAAGCTCATCTATCAAGTGCGACAGTGGTATAGCTCTACTGCTACTAGGATCGACACCACCATTCCCAGCTATCGCCCCACTTAGCCAGAAGTTATTATTTGAACTCAACTCTTGTCACCTTTGTTATACCTGTGATACTATCAAGGGATAAGTATTAAGAAGTTGATTAACATTGTAAGTTAACCTTGTTAACTCCCATAGTTTAGCAGGTTTTATTTTAGTCCTCTTGCTTTATTCTTAACTAAGAGGTGAAACAAAAAAAGAAATGATAACTAAAAACAGAAACTTGTTGATAATCGCGGTGTTAGCTGTAACTGCATCATTAACGAGCGGAATTTTGGTGACTACATATGTGCAGCAAGCAGCAAATGCCCAAAACCAAAACAGTACTGGTAATGCAGGCGCTACTCCTTTGAGAAACCTGACAGGTTCAGTACAGGTGTTTCCAAAACTATCACAAACAATTCAATCTAAGGCAAATATTAGCTTAAGTACAGCTGCTACAAATGCTGAAAAATCAGTTGGTCCTAGTTCACATGCTATCTCTGCTCATGTTGGGATAGTGAACGGATACTTGATATATTCAGTGCGAATTGTAGACTCCAACAATAATATCCATAGGGTCATAGTAGATGCAGGAAATGGAAAGGTCTTATCATCACAACAAGTGCCTTTTGGAAATCAACTGCTTGGTAGAGGGGGAGAACAAGGTATGTTCGTTCATCCTCGAGGTGGTACATTTACGCATCCGGGTTTCCTAAAGCATTTTGGTGGAAAGTAATAGAATAGATACTCACAACTTCAGTAGTAGTATTAAGAAAAGCTAGTACTACTTTCCCTTATTTTTAGATTAGTTCTATCTGCATTGTCAGACTCATGCACTGCTCTCGACATATCCTTATTCATTAAAGGATCATGAACAAATTCTGGTTATGACATTTGTAATACGCAAGGATATCCTCCTTTCGTAGCCTAGGTTTACCACCTATCTTGGATTTTTTGCAAATCTGGCTATAATCTTCCGGGTTTTTACGCAGAACCAACGATATGACCAGTTGATCTAGAAGAACTTGTCTACTACTATCTAATTGCTGCAAAGCTTGCTCTAATTTATGAATCGGGATGATATCATTTTTAAGATCATGCACTAATTGCCAGAAATCCATGCCTATAAGCGTGGAACGAAACCAGTCCAGCCCACCGATGTTTTTATGCATGCGTGCCAGAACATTGGTTTCCCACACAATTCAAAACTAAAAGAGGGAAGCGCTACTCCCCAAGTCGCTAGTGATGTTATAACTATTGAATAAACGTTTAACATATCCACGCATGAACTGATTCGATAGTGAATAAAGATAAACAAACAACAATTCATTCATAAACCCTATATTTCCCTTTATCCCCGACCATATTATTTAACTGGTCGCATAGCATTAAGAAGCGCGTCCCCTTTGCTGTTATTCTATAGATTGATTGTTCTACTTTTGTTAGCAAACCATTATTTAATAGGAATGGAACATATTCTCTCATTTGTGTCGAAGACAGAAAAGCGCCATACATGATTCGCGTCTTGGTCGCTTCTCTTCCTGTGACTTCCCTTAAAATGGCCGCTATTACGTCGAGCCTGCTTCTGTTTCTTATATGCTGTTGAGTGGTAGGAGCTTCTTGGTTGTTCATGCTAACCTTTGCTAACATCTTTGGTTTTAACCTTCACCGCCTCAAACTAGATAACAAAAGACGTTAAGATTGGATCACATTAACAACACTACCGATTTTTCTGATTAAGAGCAGGGAGTTTTGATCAGTGTTGAACAAGATGTATTAAAACTCCTGCTTCTTTTTATCGCAATCGAGTAATAATAGCCGTAACGATGGATCTAATAACCAATTGGTATATTTGGAAAAAACAAGAAGGTGTCACTATTCCCAGTTAGTGGAATAGTCGCAATCCAATCATCATCTGCAAATGCACATTAATTCAAACGGCATTTTTGTTGAGTTGCCTTCCATGTGAAGGTTAATAGCCCGTTGATAAACCAAAGACTATATTTGCTTTTGTCATGTTGTTTTGTGGATGACTTTTTTTAGATTTTACTAGCTTTAACTTGGCACGGTATTTATTTTTTAGTCGATCTATAGTATTTCCTATCAGAAACATATGTCTTACATTGACATTTATAAATTAAACATTTCATCTTGTCTCTGGGAGCGGTCCTATCGTGGTCAATCTTTTGATGTTTACACTTTATACACCTGACAAGTAAATCAGATTCACTATTCATTGTTATTTACATTGTAACGGCTTATTTTTTTACCTTGTTGTCATTGCGGGCAATTCGATATTTCATTATCTCCAGTTGGACCGAAGAAAATGTAGAGTCTCTCTAGTATAATGATCACTTATACGCAGAGATATTTAGAATCGATGAGACAACGAAATAGTATCATATAATAGAAATTGAGATATACATTAGTACTAAGTTTGGCTTCTCATAAATAGTTGGTTTGACTCTAGCTAAATATGAAATACAGAAGCAGGAGTGACATCGTCGGGCTACTTTTAGATGCAGCAAATGGTGGAGGAGCTACTAAAACAAAATTAATGTATAAAGCATATCTATCCTTTAATCAACTGAGAGAATTCTTGACACTTTTAGTTGAAAATGGCTTGGCCGTGAAAAAAAGTAAATTTGAGAGTTTGAACTGAAACTATTGGCTAAAGAGGATGTAGTGCTCGTCAGCCGACAGTGAAGAAAGTCGAATGGTTGTTATTGCTCTGCATTACCTCCATTTGTATCGTAATCTAGTTTCTCATCGATCTTTTTTTGTAATTCTTTATAACGTTCGTACTTTTTGGTCCATTTAGAAAGTACGAACCATTGTCGTATGCCTATCCCTAACCATATAAGGAAAATTAGAATGGGCACAGCTCTTGCAAGACCAAATCCCCGCCCAAATCCCGGTCCAAATCCTTCAGGATGTGTTCCACCACCAAAAAACATTGGAGGTCCGAGTAATGCAAATGTAATCACAAATGAAATTGGTGGAAGAATCAAGAGGGTTAGAATCATTATAATAAACATCTTTTTTGTTTTGTTTAACTGTGAGATAATTCCATCCATTATCTGAAATAGATTCTCGTCATGATTTTTCTTCTCGGAATCAACCACGATTTACCTTAACTCCTCTTTATTAAAAAACACTGTAGTAACCTTGTTACCTATCATCATCGATTGTTTCACTCCGTGGAAATAGCATCTCATAAGGCTCCAAAATTTCTTTAAGAATCTCTCGACCTTTTTCTGAAACTCGATATTTTATTATGGTCTTGCTTCCCCATGGTTCATTGATTCTGGTTATGAACTCTTTTTCCACCATATCGTCAATTATATTCTTATGCTTTATGTGATTCAATCCACAATAACTCATCAATTTGCTCTGGTTAAGTTCTCCATATTCGTAAAGTTTCAAAAGGATGTCCTTCCTTATGTAAATCCTGTCTCGATATTCGTGGACCAATTTGACTCACGTGTCATAGACATGACTATGTGAGCCAGTCTTCTTAGGAAGAGCTCGTGATCTTTGATAATGGCCTACAATCCAACTGATCGTTAGATCTTGCATCGAGAACATTTGATCATTTCCATAGCTTAATATGAATATTTTGTACTAACCACTACAAGATTATGATGTTTATCATAAGTGGTCGGTAATGTTAGAATCGCCTCAATCGAGAACAGCGTCCCGTGATCTTTTTCCAAACTATCTATTCTATTATGACGAGCAAAATAAGACTTTGGGTAACTATGTTACATGTCATAGGTAAACAATGGTTATAATGAAAATCCAGCCCACATCACATCATGACAAATTCAAAACTGGTAAGCAAGAAGGTATTGATCCCGGCAGCCATAGTGATTGTAGCTGTTGGTCTCACAATATGGGGACTTTCTCCGGTAATAGCTGCTGTAAACCAAACAATAAATAGTGCAGCACCAGGCTATGCACAGCTGCCAAAAATTAATGGTTCAGTAAATATTGGACAGTCCGCGAAAGGCTTTATGAACAACAACCTAAAAGTTTCTTTTCTACAAGCTTCTGAAATTGCAACAAAGCAATTCACTAATGGTACAGTAGTAGGAGGTCATTTGGGAGTAGTGCAAGGATATTTGGTATACACATTCTTTGTGGTGAATGCTCAAAATAAGATGGGATATCTGACTATAGTAGATGCTGGAAATGGCCATGTCCTATATACATCGCAAGCTCAACAGATGGGTTCCTCCGGTCGGCCAGCGGTTGGATCATTTGGACCTTGGGGAGGGCATGGATTTGGTGGCGGATTTTGGCACGATCATATGGGCCATGGTGGATTGAACGGAATCGGTAATGGAATTTGGAAGTGAATATGCTATCATGTCTAACAACATAGGCTTTAAGACAAAGAACGCAATCATAATTGGAGTGGCTTTGATTGTGAGCATAACAGTAAATGGAGTACATACAGCTGCTGCATTAGAGCAAATACACTCAAGCCGTGACGTTTCTGCATCGGTTGACCGGCTATGGAACACTATTGCGAATCTAGGCAATGACACCGCTTGGAATCAGGTCGACACTATGAAGATCACCAAAAAGACAGGCAACATAATTGAAGCAAATACCACAATTGGCCCGCAAGCCTTCCACCTAAAGAGTCATGAGATCATAATGTTACATCCAAAACAATCGGTGGTAACAAATGTCACTCAAGGACCTATAACAGGCAGTAGAGTAGTTACATTAAGTCCATTGTCCGAGAACAAGACAAAGATTGATGTATTATGGAGTATCGATATGCCCGGAATTCCTTTTTTTGCAAAAGGTATCGCAAAAG
>CAKOFP010000179.1 GCA_933226995.1 Candidatus Nitrosopolaris rasttigaisensis
AATAAAAATATGCAGAAGGTCCTTAACTTTGTTGTGTTGAACGACTCCAAGCGTGAGCTCAGAAATAAATGTACCGTAGATGAAAAATTTGGGTCCTTTGGAAGAGTACTTCGCAGCAAGACGCTCCTTTGCTATACTCGACGAAAATGGATGAATATATACAACCTTGAATAAAACCAATTATCAACAAATCAAGTATGTTCTGAAGTCAGCAGTAAAAATCAAATAGACAGTTAAATCCATTACTCGATTATTGCGACAACGTCGTACCGGCCTACTGTCGTTCCTTGTTTGACCTTTATTTCACGTATGTTGCCATCTTTATGCGCTTTTATTGCTACCTGCATCTTCATTGATTCAAGTACGATTACAGAGTCACCGGCCTTCACGACTGATCCTGCATTTAGTACTATATTTACTACTCTGCCAGGAATTTGGCTGGTTAAATTGTTATTTCCGACAGATACTGTCGACGATAACGACTTGTAAATCAAGTCAGCAAATCTGAAATGTTTTTTTATTGTCAATGGGTACCCATCGAGGAGAATCGTTGTTTCAGAGCTGTTAGATCGAAGTATCTTCGCGTGATGAAATGAATTTTCAAATATGAATTCAACTTCGTCTGTGCCCGATTTCAGCAGCCGGACTCGGTACTCTTTACGATTTATCTTTAATATAACCAATCCCTCGCTGAGTGAATGGACTACTTCTCCCTCTACTTCCTGTTGCGATTCAGCTACCTTAAACTCCACTACCGCTCCGCCCCAGGTTCTTCCAGCTCGAGGCCCTCGCGCTTTTCTTCATAGCGGAGGAATCGCCCCCTGTTCTCCTAATGGATTCTGATTGAAGGAGTATCGCAGCTATTGCCACTAAGGCATTCCTTTTAGACATATCCCTATATTCTCTGCGCATTACATCTAGTATGTTCAACCTATCAAGGTAATCTGTCGAGAGATCTCCTCTGATAAAATCAGCGTTATTCATTATTGTTTCATGTAATGGTATGGTCGTGCTAATGCCCTCGACACTAAACTCTCTCAGAGCATTTTTCATTCTCGAGCGAGCTTCTTGAGGGTCTTGGCCCCATGTGATTATTTTTGCGACCAAGGAGTCGTAATAACCTGATACAGTACATCCAGGGTAAAGGTAGCTGTCTACTCTAATTCCAGGGCCTTGCGGGAGATTGCATTGGCCAACCGTGCCGACTGAGGGTGCGAAGTCGTAAAAAGGATCTTCTGCATTGATTCGGCATTCAATAGAACATCCATGCATTTTGAGGTCGCGTTGCTTAAAAGAAATTTCTTCCCCTTGAGCAATGGAAATTTGTAGCTTTACAAGGTCCAATCCTGTCACTAGTTCTGTGACTGGATGTTCAACTTGAAGTCTAGAATTTATCTCAATAAAATAAAAATTCCCCTCTTTATCTCGCAAGAATTCCGCTGTGCCAGCATTGAGGTAATTTACGATTTCGGCCGCTTTGATTGCAATTTCTCCTATTCGTTGCCTCGTTTCTGCGCTAACCACGGGAGAGGGTGACATTTCGATCAGTTTCTGATGCCTCCGCTGGATAGAACATTCACGTTCAAATAGATGCCTAGTGTTCCCAGATGAATCTCGAGCAAGTTGAAATTCTATATGCCTTATCCGTTCGAGACCCTTCTCGACATAGAGCGCGGCCTTCCCGAAAGCGGCCTTTGATTCGGCGGCAGCGATCTCGAATTCCTGTCTTAACTGATTCTCGTCTTTTACCAGTCTAATACCCCTACCGCCACCGCCAAATGCTGATTTTAAGAGAACTGGATAACCAATGTTACGAGCAATGCTCTCTGCTTTATCAACGTCATCGATAATTCCGTCACTGCCAGGAATAACTGGGATGTTTGCCTTCCTCATTAGAGATTTGCATTTCATCTTGTCACCTGTCACAGCCATGGCTTTACTGTTTGGCCCGATGAAGATGATACCTTTCTTCTCACATGTATCTGCAAAACTTTCATCCTCAGATAAAAACCCGTAGCCGGGGTGAATCGCATCTGCTCCAGCCGTCGTCGCAGTTTCAATAATCTTTTTCGTATTGAGATAGCTTTCTGAAGCAGCAGAGGGACCGATGTGATACGCTTCGTCAGCTCTTTTTACATGGAGAGATCGTGCATCTTCGTCGGAGTAAACGGCGATGGCCTTGATTCCAAGCTCCTTGGACGCACGGATAATTCTAAGAGCTATCTCACCTCGATTTGCAATTAAAATACTGGAAATAACTCGGCCCATTTTTCTTGCCCCTATCTACAAATTTATGTTGCCGTGTTTTCTTAACGGTCTAGAATCCTTCTTGTTTGCAAACGCATCTAGTGAATGGATTATCATTGGCCTAGTCTCTGCAGGATCTAATACCGCATCAATGATACCTTTCTCGGCTGCAATGTACGGATTAGCAAACTTATCGCGGAATTCCTTGGCCAGCTTCTTTTTAGTAGTCACTGCGTCAAGAGATTGTTTCAAATCTCTTCTGTGTATTATTGTAATGGCTGCCTCGGGACCAAGAACGGCGATTTCAGCGGTAGGCCACGCACAATTCAAATCCGTACCCAAGTTTTTGCTTCCCATTGCAATATACGCACCACCATACGCCTTACCAACTATACAAGTTATTTTAGGAATTGTCGCCTCACAGTATGCATAAAGTAGCTTGCTGCCGTGTCTAATTATTCCATTGCTTTCTTGATCCGCTCCAGGCAGATAACCAGGAGTATCCACAAGAGTAACAATTGGAATATTAAATGAATCACAAAATCTAATAAAGCGCGCTGCCTTGCATGACGAATTGATATCCAATGCGCCGGCCAGGTACATAGGTTGATTAGCTACAATTCCGACAGATCTACCACCCATCCTCGCAAACCCTACAATAATATTCTCTGCGAACAATTCGTGAACTTCAATAAATTCGCCGCTATCAGCAATCGACTTTATAATTTGCTTCATGTCGTATTGCTCATACGGATTTTCAGGCAATATGTTCACAAGGTTTGGATCGATTCTATTTACATCGTCGGTCGTGTCAAACATTGGAACCTCCTCAGCATTATTCTGGGGAAAAAAAGACAATAGTGTCTTTATCTTATCTATGCAATCATACTCATTTTTGGCCACAAAATGTGCTACGCCTGATTTTGAGGCGTGCGTTCTAGCACCGCCTAATTCCTCGAATGATACATCCTGGCTCAGGACTTCTTTTACTACTTCAGGGCCGGTTACGAACATCTGACCAACGTTTTCTACCATTATAACAAAATCAGTCATGGCTGGAGAGTATACTGCTCCACCTGCACAAGGGCCCATACTGGCGGTAATCTGTGGAATTACACCTGAAGCCATTGTATTTCTAAAAAAGATATCCCCGTACCCGTCTAAGCTCATCACACCCTCCTGAATTCTGGCGCCCCCTGAGTCTATAATGCCGATGAGTGGCGCGCCAGATTTCAATGCGTGATCCATTAACTTGGAAACCTTTCTTCCCGCCATTTCGCCCAAGGAACCTCCTAAAATTGTAAAGTCATAGGCGTATACGAAAACCCGACGGCCGTTCACAAAGCCAAATCCGGTGATAACCCCGTCTCCATAGTATTTTTTTTCGTTTGTATCCTCGCTCCGATGTGTAACATATTTGTCTATCTCAACGAACGTATTTGCATCCAAAAGAATGTCAATTCGCTCTCTGGCTGTCAACTTGCCCTTCGAGTGTTGAGCTTCGACTTTTTCCGGTCCACCGCCTCCTTCCGCCAATTTTTTCAGATGATACAGTCGCTTGATTTTTTCATCGTGCATGTAGAAATGCATTTAATGCCAATCCTGCCTATATAAATTCATTACAGAAAATGGCTACACCCAATTCCTTCTGATAATAGCATGCCAGCCATTGATCCAGCATTATGTCACATTGTGACTCAGGATGGTATCTGATTAAAAAAGGATCAATCCTTGAATTCAGTCTCTAAGTCCTGCCCTTCCACCACGGGCTCGGCGAAAGTAGTTCATGCCTAAATTATAATTTTCAAATAAAGCCTGGAGAGCCTCAATTTCTCGCATAAGCAATTTAATCCTTAAGCTATTCCGTTCAGGATTTTTCTTTAATTTTTCCAATTGTTCATTTTTTTCAACTAACATCTTCGCTATGTCTCGCTCGTAATCACTTGACATTCTTCGATGCCTTACAATTAATTCTGATTTTTAATCTTTGCTATTCTATTCACATCCGTTGGTGTCTCAGAGTACGTTAGCATGTAATCGGCTTAAAGCTCAGAATCTGCGAAAGCAATTATTCGCATGATGTTTGAAGCAACTCCTTTAATCGAATCCAATTTATAGCACTATCTATAAGATCATTGGGAATTCGTTCTCTCACTGGGTTGCGAAATATGGATATACTATTCGACTTAAAAATATTATCCGGATTATGCTCGTTTGTGCAACCAACACTTATTATTTATCACAACTCTTTTGCAAAAGTGATCATCGATTTAAATAAAAAAATAACCTAGATCCAACCTGCGTTGGTTTCGCTCTGCTTCTAGTTTAGACTTTCATCGTCCCATTCATGTTCTTTTGTAAAAGGGCAAAAAGGTCTCTCCTATTCAGTTCGTTGTACCAATATTGATTATAATGACTGACAGTCAGTAACAGAAATTCTAAGAATGGTTTGTGTTGAAAATCATCTGGAAGCATGTCAAGAGCAAGCTTGGCTTCGTCGAGGTAATTTTTCCCCTTTTTAATGGTAAGTTCAAACCCCTTCTTGACATCTCCGCTCAAGATCGAAAAAAACAGAGGCCATGATGGAATCTTGATGCGACCATTTCTAATTGCGTCTTGGATTTCATTTCCGCAGCCCACAGATTCCCCAGCCTTTGCCATGCCTAAATGAAAAATATCAGCGAGTGGTCGACGATTTAGTGCCATGTTTCTACCAGCTGTTCCCATTATTGCTCGGTACTTCTTGTAACAACCTATCATATTTTCGTCGCTTATCGATTCAGGTTTTGTTTTCAGCTTTGCGTCTATATATTGGCCAATTCTTGCGTCCTTAAAGCCTTCTTCGAAGGCTTTCAAGATAGATTCTCCACCTTGCGAAATTTTTTGCCTAGCGATCTCAAGGATGTACGGATTCATCAATTTGTAGTCATCCAGGTAGTCGAGGTCCTCATCTTTATCAATGATCCTGTCCATCGGTTCACTAAGATCGATAGCAATAATATGGCCATCTATAATCGCGTTCCTCATTTCCGTCGGAAGCGTTTCTTTTTGAAATTGTGATGCACCGTCAAATAAAGCGTGTAGTACTGGGAAGGTCATGATTACAAAATTAGAATTTAAGAGCCTGTCCACACGGTCGGCTAGTACCTCGGGTTTCGATATTCTAGCCTTCACCTCATCGATTTTGTGATCATCCAAGCCCAATTCAGGCGATCCTATTTCGTCGGTAAATTTCTTAAGTGTAATTGATGGATTAGTGTCAGAAATGATCTGCGTGTGTAAGGAAAGTAAATATCTCTTAGTGAAATCTCGAAATTCTTGTTCATTATTTTTGTTATATTTATGAAATTGCTGGTAGCCCTTCTCACGGAGGATAATATGTTTTATAATATCTTTCCCTGATTTAGTACTCATCAGAGCGCTTTTCTTGAAGATGAATTCGTCCTTACTGCTCATGTATGGGTTTCAGTATAGTAGCTCGTTATTTAACTTTAATATGGCGATATAATCAAAATACTTAGTATCACTCAGAGATTATGTACGATTATTAACACACTACTAGTAACGAAATATCCATTTCCTCTCTATCGGGAAGCCATAGCGATGCGTTCTTGTTCATTCTTCTTCTTTATTGCATGACTTGACATATCATTGGTTGCCGCCGAAACTATTTCTTTGGCTAGAGCTTCATCGATTGTTTGAGGATTGGAGTGACTCGATTCTCGTACACCCTCAGCTATGAATCGAAGGGCAAGATCAACTCTACGTAGCGGCGCGACATCTACTGATACATGATACACTACTCCTCCGTACACGATGCGAGTGGTGTCCTCATTTGGCGATGCGTTTTCGATGGCGCTTACTAGCAATTCCACCGGATTTTTTCCTGTCTGTAAATGAATTATATCTAGGGCAGTTCTGATTACAGTTAACATCTTTGCTTTTTTGCCACCCATTCTGCCTGTATTTTTTGCATATCTTTTTCCGAAATGCATCATCTTGTTAGCCAATCTTTCTACAATGTTTACATCTGCTTTCTTGAACCTCTGGCGCACATGTCTCCCTGACGTACTCGGAATAACAGCCGGTTTTAAAGATATTACTTTTTGAAGGCCTAAATCCTTTATTTGGATTTTGTCAGTAACCCATCTGTTGAATAACAATATATTGACATGTTCTTTACCACTCATTTCTGCTATCTCCTCGGTTTCTCTTTCTTACCTCGAACCAGCTCGTTTAAGGAAACACCGTTTACCTTAAAAACTTGCCATCTGACGCCAGGTATATCTCCCATTGCTCCTCCCATTGACCCACCAATGCCTTCTAGTATGACCTCATCATGTTCGTCGACAAAATTTAGTGCACCATCCCTTGGAAGAAAGGCAGTGATTGATTTCCCGTTTTTGATTAGCTGAACTCTCACACACTTTCTGACAGCTGAGTTAGGCTGTTTTGATTCTATACCGACCTTTTCCAACACAATCGCCCTCGCCTGTGGCGCACCCTCCAAGGGATTGGCCTTCTTATCCAACATTAGCATTCTTCTCTTGTAGTACTTGTTGGACCATCTGCCCCGGTTCCTTTTCGTTCGTAAAACTCGCCCTGCAAATAAGCCTAATGGAGATTTAGCCATTCAGAAATTCACCTGACTCGTACTTTCTGAGCTCTGTTCAGGGCTCACGATCAGAACATTAGATATTTGGAAGTAACGTTTTGCCAGTAGCCTTGCTTTCTCTGCATTCCTGCCCTCGCGACCCACAACAACCCCTTTTCTCTTTGGGTCGACAAAGACAACAGCCTGTTTTGATCCATCGGATCGTTCATTAATCTTAATGTCATTAACCATTTCAGAGTTCAAAATATTACGAATAAATTCAGACGCGTTATCAGAATACTCCACTAGCTCAACCTTTTTTGCAACGACATTCTGTAGCTGCTTAATTGTTGCTCCCCCTTTACCAATTGCTAGTCCCATGTGACCTTTGTTAACTATAAAAATAACACGCTCCATTTTGTCGTCAACAATGCAATCTCTAGCACTTGCACTTGTAACACTCTGGAACAAAGATATCAAACGAAGTTCGTCAGGAGTCAGTTTGATCTTTTCAGTCATTTCATGTTACCTCTGCGATAAGTGCAATTTGAAGGGTTCAAATGACAATTCATGCTGATTGCTACAGTCCAATTTAAGTCTTCACGCTGATACCCCTGGCATACCGGCGCAGCAACCTAACATGACGGATTGTCCTTCGAAATCGGAATTTATAAAAATTGATCCGCACCATTACCTCCTCATTTCTGGTAAATAGTTCGCACGGCTTTTCATTATATCAAGAAACCTGATTTGTGACTGGGCCAATATTTCTCCTTTTCATCAGCTTGTCAATCCGTTAAAGTTTTCTAATGGTAGGAAGGCTATTCGGTCTTAAGGGCAACCACAGCAACTCTGAAAGGTTTGCCGCATAGTTTGCCTAACTGCGTGGAATTACCTTCAAACTGATAAATCGGAACTCCTGCCGCTAGAGCCTGTTGTTCAAGTTCTCGTCTGGTTGTAACGTCAGCTGACCTTGAAATTACGATAAGTTTTGACCCTTTTATAGACTCAAGAGCCTGTTTATGGCCACATTTGAATTTGCTGCCAGCGACTGCGTCTTTAAGTGCTTTCTCTATCTTCAGCATTTTTTTCTTTCACCTGCATATAGAGATCTACCATTCCTGTCCCCACAGGTACAGTAGCACCTACTATGACGTTTTCTGTCACACCTCTTAATGTTTCTACCTGTCCTTCAAGTGAAGCTCTGGCTATGGTCGGGACTGTGATTTCGAAAGCCGCGCGAGCTAAAACGGAAGTCTTAGTTCCAGCAATACCGTGTCTACCTATCTGTTGCAAGTATCCTTTCGAGGTCATAAGATCCGCTACTAGCATTATATGCCTAATGTCGACTTCCAAACCCTGCTCCTCTAATGTGTTGGTGATCTCCTTTACCAGAGCGGTTCGCGCGGCTTCAATTCCGAGTGTCTGCCATATCTCATACACATTATTGGTCGTGATTCTCGAGGTGTCAATCCCTTTGATCGCCACCACTTTTGAAAGGTTCGAACCAGCAGTCTGAATGACCCATTCCTCCTCTTGTTTGACGATCGTCACCCTTTCAATATCAGGCACTCCTTTTACTCTTGTATTCAATAGCTTATTCTTTAAGGCGAGAAGAGTCTGTGCATCGGGCTCGCCAGGGATAGCCAATTTGATTAAAAATTTCTTTTCATTCATAGAGATCTCGTATTTCTTTTTGGACCCTTTCAGTACCAGATAGACATCTTGAAACTCACAGCCTCGCTCTGCAAGCTTCGTTTCTGATAGGTGGAACGTAAGATCCCCTCCGTAATCAACGTCAGTCTTTTCGACCAAATCACTTACTCGCGTATAGATTATTTCCTTAGCTACCTCGAGTGCTTTTTCTCTGGTTATCCGATATTCCTTATCGAGGTAAATATCCATCGTGGGCGTTACGGGCTTCTTCCTAGCATCTACTAATTCGATCAGTCTTGGCAATCCCAGTGTTACATTTCTTTCCTTAACTCCTGCAAAGTGGAAGGTCCTAAGAGTCATCTGCGTGCCAGGTTCGCCTATCGACTGTGCCGTAACGACACCTGCTGCCTCTCCAGGCTCCGCCATCGCCCTGCTAGTCAGATCAATTGCTTTTTTCAGAACCCTATCAATCCCTTCCCTACTCAACCTGTTTTCGGAAAGAATGGTTTGCAAGTCATTCTGTATTTTTGGATTAAGCTCCGTTGCATATTTTGCGACAACTGTTTTTATTTCCTGCTCCGTTGCCCTTCTGCCATCGTCTTCAACGATCTCGCTTCCAATTAGCCTTGAAATATTGACGGCATCGCCGTGGTCGCTCTTTGCTGGATCGATCCCATCTTCACCATACAAGTACTGAATAATATTTCCATGAGGATCTCGCACAGTTTGATCATATTCTATTTTTAAATGTTCAAGAGCATTAATCAGTCTTCTTTGCATGTACCCTGATTGTTGGGTTCTTACCGCAGTATCGACCAAACCCTCTCTCCCCCCCATTGCGTGGAAGAAGAATTCCAAGGGGTTTAACCCATCTCGGTAATTTGATTTCACAAATCCTTTTGCATCTGGATTCGTATCGTTAGTTTTAAAATGAGGTAGGGCTCTGTTACGGTATCCTTTGTAAATCCTCCTTCCCCTAATAGATTGTTGACCTAAAGCCGCCGTCATTTGGCCAATATTAAGAGTAGAACCCCTAGCACCTGTAGATGCCATTATGACTCCTGAATTATCGTCTGGAAATGCTCTGTCGGCTGACTTTCCTGCTCTATCCCTTGCTCTCGACAATTCATTAACAACATAGAGTTCTAAGGCGTCCTCTGGGGCCAGTCCCCTTGTTAACGGTAGTGAGCCATCCTTGTACTGCTGAATAAGATCATGAACCTTCTCATATGCCTTTTGAATAACATTTGTAATCTCTTCCTTTTTTTCAGGCTCTAGCCAGAGGTCAGAATAACCGTATGAAAAACCTCTATGAGTAATATACGTCTTCAGCATAATCAGTATCGAATCAAGGAATGTCCGAGCAATATCATTACCGTAATCCTTCACAATTCTATGGAGGACGCTATCTGGCTCCTCAGCCCCTATCGAGGCCTTATCGATGACTCCGCTAAGTAGCTCCCCATTTTTTATAACAACATCCCTTCCTTCACCTTTAATTGCTTTGTTCCATTTAGAAGTGATCACGAAGTTAAAATCCCGAGGGAGAAAAAGGCTGAACAGCTGTTTCCCAGAATACAATTTTTCTCCATCTTTGTTAACGTGCGGTTCAGGGAGGGTACCTTTATATCCGCCTATCAGAGCAAAGTTTGCAAATTCTTCTTTCGTCAGGGTGGTGTTATCACTTGTTAGAATGAATGCACCGGTTATGAAGTCCCTTATTCCGCCTATAATTGGCCCTCCGTACCTAGGCGATATTAATTGATCTTGGACTCTCATCAATAGAGCTGCTTCAGCTCTTGCTTCTTCGCTTTGTGGAACATGAAGATTCATCTCATCTCCGTCGAAGTCCGCATTGTATGGAGGACAAACCGCCGGGTGCAACCTGAAGGTACGATACGGAAGAACCCTCACATAGTGCGCCATGATGGACATACGATGTAGCGACGGTTGTCTGTTGAAAATCACGATATCTCCATCGGCAAGGTGCCTTTCAACCATATAGCCGGCAGCAAGAGAATCAGCAATTATCTTCCTATCATTAACATAATCAAGTCTTATCTTAACGCCATCCGGTCTTATAATATAGTTCGCACCTGGATAGACATTGGGCCCGTTAATGACTAATTTCTTTAATTCATCTGTATTCCACTGAGAAATTGTTTCTGCAATGGTGAGTTTTTTAGCAACATCCACCGGTACGCCGACCTGAGAGATTCCAAGATTCGGGTCGGGCGAGATTACAGTTCTGCTAGAGAAATCTACTCTCTTTCCTGACAAGGATCCTCTAAACCGTCCTTCTTTACCTTTCAGTCTTTGGGTAAGCGTCTTCAGGGGTCTACCCGAGCGGTGGTGAGCTTGTGGGATACCAGAAACTTCATTGTCGAAGTAAGTAGTAACATGGTACTGTAACAAATCTACCAAGTCCTGTACGATAAGTGGTGGCGTACCAGCTTCTTTACTTTCTTTTAGCCTTTGATTAACGCGAATAATATCGACGAGTTTATGGGTCAAATCATCTTCTGATCTGATCCCAGTTTCTAGAATGATAGAGGGTCTTACCGTCACAGGTGGTACTGGCAGTACTTGAAGCACGAACCACTCCGGTCTCGCAGTCCTTGGATCGTACCCCAAAAGCGCAAGGTCTTCATCAGAAATATGCAACAACCTCTCCCTAATAGTGATAGGAAGCAACCGATTTTCACCCGCATCAGTCTTCTCTACGAAGATTGTCGGTTTCGTAAATACAAGATCGTTTTGCTCTTTTTGGCAATGAGGACAAATTCTTACCTTCTTGGCCTTTTCGATGATGTCTGCCTTGACGTTTTCCAACGTGATAACTGCATATGCTGCTTTGCTATCCCTCAGATGCTGGTATTTCGCGAGTTCTTCAACGCTAAGTTTTAGCCTATTACATGATCTGCAGGTGATTAAGAGCAGCTTATGTATATCGTCGACGAAAGCAATGTGTAAAACGGGCTCAGCTAATTCGATATGTCCGAAATGACCGGGGCATTTAGCCGAAGTGTTACCGCAGGTAGCGCATTTCTGACCAGGCTCTAATGTCCCGAGTCTGTTATCCATCAATCCGCCCTGGACCGGCATGCCGTCTTCGTCATAAGTCTCAGGCGCTGTAATCTCTGCAACGCTGAACTTGCGCACTTCTACGGGGGACCAAACGCTAAATTTAATTCCACCAAGGACTTTTACAGGTTGTTCCATTTTCCCCAAAACACCCCTTTGTTAAACTTTCTCCTTCACTATCAAACGGGGAGCGATGTTAAGACTCATCATCTCTTGCAACAGAAGCTTGAAGGCATAAGCGATTACGACCGATGAAATCTTTGCCTTTTCACCGTCGACTCTGCAAATGTATCTCCGTTGCTTCACATCGTAGTAGGATAACAAGCCACACCGTTCGCAAACATTTACTTCGGCTTTGTCAGACTCTTCTAATAATCTGTCTTTGAGCATCATTGAGGCTCCGTATGCGATTAGGCAATCCCGTTCCATCTCCCCGAACCTCAGGCCACCGCCCCGTGCCCTCCCCTCTGTTGGTTGTTTAGTAAGCATCTGGACCTGTCCTCTTGCCCTGCTATGTATCTTGTCTGCAACCATATGATGCAGTTTTTGGTAATAGACTACTCCTACGTAAACATCAGCAGGAAACTTTTTGCCTGACCTGCCTTCATACATAGTCTCCTTGCCGCTATACTTGAAGCCATGCTCCTCCAAGACACCCTTCAAATCGTCTAATTTCTCGCCAAGAAATGCAGAGCCATCTACAGCTCGACACCTCAAGGAAGCGGCTTTGCCCCCTAATGACTCCATAAACTGCCCAACAGTCATCCGTGAAGGGAAAGCATGTGGATTTATCATAATGTCTGGTACAACACCATCTTCAGTATAAGGCAAGTCTTCTTGGCTTACCAGCATACCTATTACCCCTTTCTGACCGTGTCGCGAAGCAAATTTGTCCCCGATTTCCGGAATGCGCATGTCCCGCACTCTTATCTTATACATTTTACCTCCCTCTATTGACTGAGTCATGATAACCGTATCCACGACGCCGTTTTCTGATGGCCTCACACCCACCGACGTGTCTCTGCGGTAGGGACCCTTCACCTCAAATTCCTTGTACTCCTCCATAAATCTAGGAGGAGAAGTCCTGCCGATCAAAATATCGCCACCCGTAACAACTGCCTCGTGCATAATGGCCCCGTCTTGCTCTAGTAAACGGTACGCTTTTTCTCCCCTGAATCCCCTGATATTAGCATCTGATGCTGGAAGCTCAAAGGTATCCTTCATTCCACCAGGGTACTGTTTTGATTCAGCTTCATATACCCTATAAAAGAAAGTTCTGCCAAGTCCTCTTTCGACTGAGGATTTGTTGAACACGATTGCATCTTCGATATTATAACCCTCAAATGGTAAAACAGCAACAACAGCGTTCTGCCCAGTTGGACGATCATCAAGACCTAGTAGATTAATTGCCTTAGTACTGACCATGGGTGTCTGTGCGTATAGCATAAAATGCTGCCTCACGTAAGTACTAGCATTCATCAAAGGCGTAGAAAAACCAAGACTCTGTTTGGCCATGGCACTTTCATACGTATTCCGCGGCGATTGATTGTGTTCAGGATATGGGATAATGGAAGCTCCTACTCCAAGAATAGCAGACGCAAATATTTCGAGATGCGTGTGAGTATTTTCTATGTGTGTCACTTCGACAGCTACATAGCAGTTCTCTTCTTCGTTTGCATCTACCAGCTCTATCATGCCCATGTAGAGGAGATCAGTCCATGATAGAAATTTCTTGCTAACCTTCTCAATTATCTCATCAGTTACGAGAGCCCTACCATCTTTAACTACTGCCAACGGTCTAAGAACTCTGCCAGCGTTACAACTTACGTAAAGGCGCTTAGTGGCATTGTCGTTCAATGAGGAGTAAAAGTATATGCCAATATGAGGATGAATTTTTCCCGACCTCCTCATGTCTTTAAGGGCATTTGATAATCGGCGTCCGTCCTCAGCATATCCTATTAATCGGCCGTCGACAAATATCCTAGCGCCGATGCTCCTTAGTTTTTCGTTAGCCTCATCGACATGTTCGACTCCAAATTCGTACAACTTTTCCACGATTTCCGCAGAGGAGACACTCACGGAAATAACCGCCGAAAGCGCTAAATTCTTCACTAGTCCACAGTTAGAACCTTCCGGTGTTTCAGCCGGACAGATCCTACCGAAATGCGTAGCGTGCAGATCTCTTGCCTCAAAGTTCGGCTGGCTTCTACTTAACGGAGACTGGATTCGGCGTAGATGGCTGATGGTTGACATGTAATTCGTTCTATCAAGTAATTGAGTAACTCCAACTCTTCCGCGGCCCCAGTTACCAGTAGCAATAGCGTTATTGAGTTTGTCAGAAATGATACCTGGCCTCACAGCTGCGGCAACGGCATTGATACCACGTTTCTGACCAGACCGCTCAAGTTGGTATTTCATGTCCCGAATTAGGTTGCGGAATGCAGTTCTAAACAAGTCTGCCAGCATTTGGCCGGCAAACTTGATTACTTTATTTCCGTAGTGGTCTTTATCATCGGAATCAACCCATGAGAGCTTGAGCTCGATCAGTTTACTCGTGGCTTCTCCTAGGAACAATGCCTTTTCATGTCGGTTATCAGGATTCTTTCCGAGATGCGGGAGCAATCCCCAATCAAGCAATGTCTCTGCACGCTTTATTTGAAACTCCTCGAGCATACCCGGTGCGATTCTTTTACTGATATATACGATAGCATCCCTGCTCGTAATAATCTCGCCAGCTTTCTCGAATGAAGGCTCGAGTTCATCTTGAATGGTTTTATTCAAAGTCACGGCACTCGCTATATCCCTATCTGACTCCAAACCCAATGCTCGGACCAAGGTAATTAGCGGAATATCTACAGGAGAGCCCGGAATCTTCCCAACTACAGACCCATCGGGTCGCATAATCAACTCGAGTTTCGCTCTGTAACCTACAATGGAAGAATAGACTTTTGCTTTGTAAAGCAATGCCCCGGTGGTCTCTTCAGAATCCACAATAATCTTGTTATAAGAGAGGTCTTCTAGGCCAACAATAACACGCTCGGATCCATTAATTACGAAGTAGCCACCCGGATCTCGTGGGTCTTCACCCAGTTCTACAAGCTTTGTATCAGGCAAATTGTGTAAGATACATGCATTAGATTTGACCATCACAGGCATATCCCCGACATGTATAAACCTAGATTCTAAAATTTTTCCATCTTCCACAATGCTACATTCAAGCATGATCGGTGATGCATAAGTAAGGTTACGGAGCCTGGCTTCCATGGGGGCAACGTGTGTGATAGAACCATCTAATTCCATAATCCTTGGTTGTTGTAATTTTATTTTCCCAAGCTTAATTTTATATGGATATTCAGCCGTCTCAATTTCAATTTCTCCAACTTCATCGATGATACTCTGCAGTCCACGTTCCATGAATTCGTTGTAAGAATTTAAGTGATGTCTTGCAATGCCATCTCTTCGTAATACATCATTAATTATCGGCCACATCATAATAAATCAAGCTTCTACCACATAGCGGTAATATACACTTTCACCTGCGGTGGCGCTTTTCCTGGTAATTTTTATTATATCACCAGGTCGCACGTCAAGATCTACTATCCCCTTATCATTTATCATTATGTATGGGAGCTGACTCGGTTTCGTATTATATTTTTTTAAAATTTCCTCTGCTTGACTCTTCGACAAAATTTCGTGTTTGGGTTGATATGTATAATTGGTAATCTCTACTACTTTTTTCTCTATAGACATCTTTCAACAGCATCTCCCATATTCATCGGGTGACAAGCAGAGACCGATAGTCCACTTCGTCATCCTCGAATCCTGAAGTATCATTCGCATGGATATATAAGTATATTGTAATATCTCGCTTCGATGAGACGAACTCCCAAAAAAAGAGTATGACTAACGATGTCGGATATTGATCGTTACGCATACGTATTGTAATCGGCTTACGGTCGATAAAAGGGAATTCGTTTGGTCAAGCAATGGAGAGTGGCAATGTAGACAGCCTAGTGAACGGTAATAGCGCTATTGGCCTATTACTTTAGCAAGTAGAGGGATTATCAATAATATTACTAAGGGCTTACGCTAAAGTATTTCCAACGTCGAATTGCGGTTACCTTCCTTCCTCATAGGAATATTGTAGACCTTTGAATAACGACGAAGTCTTGATGAATGCTTTTTCAATTTTTGATAATAGTCGATGGAATAAAGAATACTACTTTATTCCTACAATGTAATTTCTTGCCAAGGACCTTTCACAAGACAGCTACCAACGCCCTGCCAGAGTTTGGTACAGAACATCCGATATTCTGACTGCAATCACTGCACTGCTGTGCTCAGTATTCTGCGAAAATAGCGGTAGCGCATACAGCGCTACGAGAAACAATAGTATGAAAATGGCCATAAGTCTTCTCTGTCATCAGTAAGAATATACTGACGATTTATGATCATTTTTTTCCTCCTCACCACTTCTTTCTCGTCGTGCTCGTCCTGGGGTTGCCCCTGCTAGTGCTATCCGATTAGAACTATTGTTTCACCTTGGCCTAGCGAGTGCTAAATCTTATTTACAACTAAGCCGGGACTGTTCTTGTTTGTTCTCTCAACTTCAACAATGCAAGATCGGCCGCAGGTGATACAAGAATCTTATGGTTTTTGCCGTGTTTGACTAACAACTTTTGCAAAACATCCTTTGTTCCTCCATAGGTTTCAAATCCTAGCTTTTTTAGATAGTATTGTGGCAATGTCGACAGGATTCCTAAATCGTATTGATGGCGCAGGTTTTGTATATATACGAGATGCTCTAGGCCTGGTATGTAGAACCCTTTCTTGTCGAGGTCTTCAATTTTCATCTTACCTTCCACAAACATTTGCAAAGCTCCTTCTCCTAAGCCGTCTCGATTTTCAGCCAACAAAATAATGGAACCTTTCTGTTGAATAGCATGCACGGAGTTCCATAGTAAATTCAGTGAGGCCGTAAGATTCGAGAAGTCCGTTTCATTGCTTCCGCCAACTATAGCCGACTTGGCGTAATCTACTTCAACTATCGTAGCTGAGGTTAACTTTTCTATAGCCTTTCGAAATCCATCACAAATATTTCCACAATAGATTCCTGAAATGCCTGAATTACTTGCTACGAGCTCGACGGATGCAGCTGAAAGTTTTTCTGAAGCAGAAAGAGCGACTGCCAATGGGGGACACTCAACACCCGGGTTAGGTAGATTGCTCTGTCTCGATTCGAAAGCCGCTAGCATGCGGTCCTGCATGTAATATCGCAGAAGCATAGTTGGAGTGCCGCTGAATCCAAAAAGTGGATCGTAAGAGGTGCGAGAAACAAAAATGACATTTTCGTACCGTCTATCTAGGAAGAGAGGACAGTCGTCAGTCCCCACGTTAAAGCCTTCATTACTTTCCCTATTCGGTAGTTTTCGTTCGGCATTAACGTGGACTCCTTCGAACCCACTAGACTGTATCACAGCCTGAAGCATCTTGACAATTATTTGCACCGGTTTTGATCTAGAGAGTGCCAAAATTAGCGTATTGTTAGACATGTGTACATTGCCCAGTGTTGCTGCAACATCCTCGTCCGAGATTAATGGAATATCAGGAAACACTTGAGCAAGAAGATTTGCGAACTTGATGTCCAGCGCGACATCTGTTGTACCGTATTTAAGCCAAATCTCTGGCATGACAATAAAAATAAAACATAAAATAAAACTTTTCCATATCAAATTATGTGGGGCCTATATCCCTAAACGTAGATCGCAGCTAGAATCAGGATGCAAGCGCATGAGTTGGGTAGATTGGTTAACTCTCATAAATCATGAGATTTTTTTCTTCCAACAAAGTGTGTAGATTGTGCACTGCTCTATATACCTCACTTTCCTTCTTGGCTCCAGTACAGACTAGTTTGCCGCTAGCAAATAGCAAAATCACCGTTTTTGGATCTAACATCCTGTG
>CAKOFP010000180.1 GCA_933226995.1 Candidatus Nitrosopolaris rasttigaisensis
ATTACCCATTTACCCCGAATTCTTGCTCGACAATAAGTTTATCTCCGAATCACTCAGGCCCCACCTAGAGCCCCTATGCGACGATCTCGGACTTGTTCCGGAGGAATATTTAGCATGACGCTCGACTCTATTTTGAGGAACCTCGACCCCGCAATCTCAGAGACTTTGGATAGGGCTTTGAGCGACAAAGATATTTCTGTAGAGCAGGGGACCGAGCTATTCGATGCCAACGGAACCGAAATGAATATGATTCTGAGGGTCGCAGACGAACTTCGCAGACGGAAAGTGGGAGAAAACGTTACGTACGTGGTAAACAGGAATATTAATTTCACAAACGTCTGCATCAAACGCTGTGGCTTCTGTGCGTTTAGTCGGGATTTTAGGCAGGAGGAAGGTTATTTCCTGCCTACAGAAGAGATTCTGAGAAGAGCCAAGGAAGCTTGGAGGTTAGGCGCAACTGAGATTTGTATCCAGGCCGGCCTACCTCCAAAGATGGATGGGAACTTGTATATCGAAATCTGTAGAGCGATAAAGGAAGAACTGCCCGATATTCACATACATGCGTTTTCTCCTGAGGAGGTTCTCTACGGAGCACTTCGCTCTGAAGTCTCAGTCGAGGAATATTTACGAATGTTGAAGGAAGCCGGAGTCGGTAGTCTTCCAGGAACGGCAGCCGAAATATTGGATCAGAAGATGCGAGACCAGATTTCTCCTGGTAGGATCAGCGCCAAGGATTGGATAAGGGTTGTCAAGCTTGCCCATTCTTTGAACATTCCGACCACCTCTACTGTCATGTATGGTCATGTGGAATCATCATTGCACAAAGCAAAACATCTTGAGGTACTCAAGGAAATTCAGAAATGTACGCACGGCTTTACGGAATTTGTACCCCTTAGCTTTGTGCACAACGAGGCGCCCATGTATAATAATGATAACAATAAGGATAATCATACTAAAGACGCGATGCCTAACATGAGGCCGGGCCCCAGCGGCAATGAAGTGATGAAAATGCATGCAGTTTCACGAATCATGCTAAATTGCTACATCAATAATATTCAAGTCTCATGGGTCAAAGAGGGAGCGAGAATGTCTCAGCTGTTGCTCGGAGCAGGTGCGAACGACTTCGGCGGCACCCTTATGAATGAAAGCATCTCTACGGCAGCAGGTGCACAATACGGGCAGCTAATGAAACCCAAGTATTTACATTCGATAATAAGAGAAGCGGGAAGAGTACCGGCACAGCGCACGACGCTTTATAGACTAATTAACGTATTCGGCCCTGACCCCCGAGAATCGGAATCTAGTTTGGATAAGGCCGATCCCAGAGAATTTGGATCGTATCACGAATTAATCAAGATGGACAAATTTCGATATAGAAATCAAACTTAATCAGTCAGAACTCCTAAGTTTAGATTATTCGGGGATTTCTGACTAGACTTATCATGCCTAGTGATGCAGCCCTGACTTTACCGCATAGTGTCGCTCTCAGCACAATAGATCGTTGCATAAAAAAATTAGACACTCACTATAGTACCCTTAAGAAAATTCTCGAATTCGATGTCTGTCATTGACCTGCGAGTCTCTGTTAACATTGCAGCGAGGTAATATTGGCTTGGATTGTGGTGCCTTCGGTATAGCGGATGCTACTTTGACAGGTAATGATCCCAATTCAGGCATACCCCCATGTCGTTAGTTAACTTCCGAGTGATTTCAGAATATGGAGAAGACGATCGGTTTGCTCTCTGCGCCATGACAATAAAGTTTGTAAACGTTGAGGAACGGATGATCCCGGGTTCGATAAGTGAGTTAGCGATACCAGGGTTCTAATTCATATCTTAAGGATTCACTCAAACCCTGAATCTCGAATTGTGAACTGACGAACGCTGAAGAGCCCGGAAATCCAATTTGTTCTGCGACAACGTTAATGTTGATCATGACCCCGCTTCTTTGTATCCGCATGAGGGGTACCACTGACCGTAACATTCTGATGATGCCTTAAAAGTTTGTTTCAAATTGTGCTGCCATTTCTCTGGATATCTTCGAAACATCCTAGTAAGATGTAACCAGTACCGTTCACTGACAGATCTATCAACCCTTCGTTTTTCAATACCTTTTCCACTGCACTCGTAGCAGTAGAACTGCTGTTGACATCTAGTTTGATCACCTGCAAAAATAACCTTTCAATATCAGCAATAAGTGATAGTTTCTCGGCTTGGCCCGGCGATTTTATTCCGGCATATGTTACATATCCCCTTCTTGCCAGGGCTAACGCAGTCTCGTAGCCTACGCTAGTAGAAGTGTCCGATAGAAGTGCAACCTTCCTCAACTTCAACTTATTTTCGATAGAGACGATATTAACGCTTTTGCGGGTAAGGTTTAAGAATAGTAGCGAGGGTCTTTTGTGTGTTAGATCCGATGGAATCGGCAGCGACCACTTCTACCGTACTCCGCGCAAAATGGCATACTCTCCGGCATAAGGGTGTAGCATTTCCTCCTGCCTATCAAGCAAGAGGGCTAAGCATAATTATTGGTGGAAGAAGATTATCCCTCGATCCAGCCCAAGAAGAATTAGTTTATGCATGGGCAAAGAAAAAAGACACTCATTATATCCTAGACCGGGTTTTCCAGCTGAATTTTTTGAGTGATCTAAAAACATTGCTGCCTAAGGAATTTCAAAGTATTGATAACCTAGATGTTATTGACTTCTCAGAAGCCTTCCGACTAGTAGATCAAGAAAAGAAAATGCATGAGGCCGAGCTAGAGAGAATCCGTAACCTTCCACGGGAGGAGAAACGAAACTTGACCAACGCTAAACGTGCAGAAAAAGAAAAACTGAAAGCAAGTTATGCGAAGGCCATCGTAGATGATGTTGAAGTGGATATAGCCAACTGGCTGGTCGAACCGCCAGGGTTGTTTATGGGTAGAGGTCAGCACCCTCTCCGAGGAAGGTGGAAACCACGTGTACGAGCTCAGGATGTTACACTTAATCTTGGAGAAGACGCTCCTGTGCCCGGCGGAATGTGGCAGGATATCGTACACGATCATTCGTCAACTTGGCTCGCAACCTGGACAGAGAAATTGACCGGAAAAAGAAAGTACGTGTGGCTACATGACTCGGCTACGCTTAGGCAGAATAACGAGAAAGAAAAATACGATAAGGCCAACAAACTAGGAAAGCACATCAATAAAGTGCAAAGAGAAATTATCAATAGGATGCTCAGATCTCCAGAAATTAATCAGAAGAAGATCGCTACAGTCTCTTACCTCATATTTAAGCTTGCAATGAGGGTGGGTGATGAAAAAGATCCGGAAGAATCTGATACTGTAGGCGCTTCAACTTTGAGAGTAGAACATATCAAATTCCCAGAAAGTGATGGACAACATTTTATAGAGTTCAACTTCTTGGGCAAAGACAGCGTTCCATGGCAAAAAACACTCTCGGTTGATTCTCAAGATACAAGGGGCCTTTACGACAATCTCAAGTTATTCATGAAGGGTAAACAGCCAGGCTCTCAGATTTTTGATGGAATCACCTCTAGTAAAGTTAATGCGTTCCTTCGAAGAATTGATCCCAAAAGCGTACCAGGATTAACTGCGAAAGTTTTTAGGACCTTTATTACTACGAGAACAGTAAAGGAGGCACTAGATAAGCCACCGATAAGGATCCATGAGAAGTCATCTGAAGCGCAGAAAATCTATGTGGCCAAAATGGCAAATTTGACAGCCGCTGTTACTTGCAACCACAAAAAAGGCATCGATCCAAAAAATCCCGCCAGTAAAAAAGCAATAGAAAGATATGAGAATTCATTGCTGAAAAAGCAAGAAACGATCGAAAAATTAAAACGCGATATGGAAGCAAGAAAATGGAAAACTGAAATTCAAAAGAATAGACTAGAGCAAAGATTAGAAAAGCTTGAAATGCAACTAAGACTACAGAAAAATACCCGCGATTACAACCTTGGCACATCTCTGAGAAACTACATTGATCCTCGGGTAATGAAGGCTTGGATGGCGCATGTTGGGCTTGACTGGAAAAAAATATACACGTCCACACTCCAGCTCAAGTTCAAGTGGGTGGAAGAATATCGCATGAGAGAGTTAAGAGCATTCTATCCAGGTGCAAAAGAAATGCAAGATAGAGCAGTAGAGGTAGTCCAAGAAGAGAGCTAACTTGGGCGGTGCATATCGCAATTGTTTCGTAAAAATTATTTCAATATGCCAAATATACGGAGAAAAAAAACGTATCTAGCTTGTGGAATAATCTTTAGTTTAGTTTTAGTCATTATGGGCTCTGAAGAACGAAATGCATATTCGTATTTGCAAACCAAGCCCGATAGGTATACTATAAGTTCACTTTTTATTGCCCTGTTCTCAGACGGCACAGCATTAATCGAACAAGACGTGGTTCTCAATCCGTCTATATCCAACACAGTGGTTGTTCTGTTTGGAAGGAGCGTTGATGGTCTGAATGTAATGGATTATAAAGGCAAGTCGATCGGATACCAATCTGGTCAACAGCCAGGGGAGGCGATCATAAACTCCTCCGGAATATCAAATGCCAGATTATCTTACGAAACTCCTGATCTTGTTAATAAACAGGGAAGGACGTGGACCTTTTCGTTCAATTCCACGACTGGTTTTTCCTTAAAACTACCTACGAATTCGACAATTATTGACTTGGGCAAACAATTTCCGGCGTCTGTCACCCAAATTGGAGAACAAGGATTACTTACTTTTCATCCGGGTCATATTCAAATTAGCTACGTAATTGGATATTTGGGTACTGAAGCTCAGTCGAACGCTAGTATCGAATCTGCAGTTATTGCACTCCAGGATGCTAGGAACAGATATCCAGGAATAATAACGGCGGATGCACAAAACCTACTGCAACAGGCATTAATGGCTAAAGCTAGCAAAAAATATTCAGACGCAGAAAAATTTAGCATCTCAGCGAACGATTTGACTATCAATATCACAAGAGACTACGTGGCCTCTCAAAATGCAATCGGAACAGGACTGCTGGAGGTGCAAAAAGCGGCTGAAATTGGGCACAATCCCAGTGCAGCTAAAGCACTTCTTTCTCAGGCACAAAATGAATTCTCTAAAGGTCACTACAGCCGCGCCAAAACGCTAGTCGATGAGGCTACCATATCTATTGGGAACAACGCTCCTAATCTATTTCCGGTCTATGCGATAGTAGGAGGTATCACGGTAGCAAGTACAATTTCAGTTCTAATGCTTCGAAAAAAAATAATACACAAACGCTTAAGGGTTGAAATCGAGCATGATTCTGCCGGTGGTCCATTATCTGATGCTTCAGCTGACAGACGCCCTCCACCTCAGCCTTCGTCATTTCCAACTGCATCGCCGCCAGCTCAAGAAGAACAGATTCTGCCTGTGTCCACAGGGGAACAAACTGACCTTTCCAGAGCAGTGATCCGAATTCTTGCCGAAAGGCCACACATTCGACCTGAGGACCAGCATGTTCTCAAGTATTTGGCGGAGAAAGATGGTGCGGCCTTTGAGAGTGAAGTGCGGAATAGGTTTCTGTTACCAAAAACTACGATATGGCGATTGGTAAAGAGACTCGAAAGGGAGGAATTAATCGAGATAAGGAAGGCAGGGGGACAGAATCTGATAAAGTTGCGACTCGAAGGCGTAGAACGCTAGGAGTACGATCTATCAATACGCATTCATCATTTCTCCCGAAGCCAATGCTTAATTAGTCCCCTTGATATATTGTGACACAAAAGAGCGATGCCTACAGCCTACGTGCTAATTAATTGTGACATAAGCCAGAAAACAGAAGTCATAAAGGAGCTTAGCCAGCTACCGGGGATTTTTGAGGTTGCAGAGGTGCATGGAGCATATGATATTTTGATAAAGTTAAACCAGGGAAGCGTTGAAGAGTTGAAAGAAACCATAAAGTGGCATCTCAAAAAGATCCCTGATATTAAGTCTACCGTTACGCTGATAGCAATTGAGAGTACCGACCCAGGTATATTATAATCTTGGAGACGAGTGTTGGAATTACTAGCTAAGGGAATCCATATTTTTTCCAGTTTCGGTCAACAATTGCCTTTGTTTCATCATCTACCACAGCAAGTTGTTGAATTTCTCTGTCATATCCCTCTTCCTTCCACTTCGTAGTAGCATCAATTCCCAGTTTTGAGCCCAAATTTACTAAAGGTGAGGCAGGGTCCAGCGTATCGGTGGGTGCATTGTCGATCACCATAGTGTCTCGTTTAGGATCGGATCTTGTAGTAATAGCCCATATAACTTCGTCTACGCAATGTACATCAATATCCGGATCGACTACAACAAATATTTTCGTAAGTGATAGCTGGCCCATACCCCACAGTCCCATCATTACTTTTTTCGCTTGGCCAGGATATCGTTTCTTTATGGAAATGACTGCTAACCCCTGAAACCAACCTGCAGCTGGCATCGCAAAGTCAACTACCTCTGGTTGAAATATCTGGATTAATGGCAAGAACGAGCGTTCAATAACTTTCCCTATGTATGCATCTTCAAGAACTGGTTTACCCACCACAGTTGTCAGGTAAATTGGGTCTTTTCTTTTCGTTAAGCCGGTAAGCGTGAAGGTGGGAAAGGGCTCTGATGGGGTATAATAGCCAGTATGATCGCCGAATGGGCCTTCCATGCGAATATCGTTAGGATCCACATATCCCTCCAAAACAATTTCGGCGTTAGCAGGAACTTCCAAATCAACCGTGTTGCATCTTACGAGTTTAACTCCTTTCTTTCTCATAATACCGGAGAAGAGGAACTTATCTATTCCTTCTGGAACAGGCGCGACCGCGGCAAGAATAGTTGCAGGATCGGCACCAATAATGATGGCAACTTCAATTGGTTTTCCCTGCTCTTTTGTTATTTCATAATGCAGTGCACCACGCTTATGCGTCTGCCAGTGTATTAGGGCTTTTTTGTCGCCAATAATCTGAATTCTATAAACACCTAGGTTTCGAATACCTGTGTTGGGGTGCCTCGTTACAGTTATCCCGAAGGTGATGAATTTGCCGGCATCACTCGGAAATGATTTGAGAACTGGCAGACAGTTTAGGTTGGCATCATGTGTTTGCATTATTTCCTTAACTGGGCCTGATTCTGTCAGCCTCGGACCGTAGTTTGAGATTTCAGAGAGTTTAGGCAACATTTTGAGTTTATTCAGCATTCCGGAGGGTAAACTTAGCTTAGTCAGCTCAACTATACGATTACCTATCTCTGTAAAGTCTTCTAGCTCTAGAGCGATTTGCAATCGTTTTATCGTCCCAAAGGCATTACCAAGTATAGGGATATCAAAGCCTTCTACATTTTCAAAAAAAACCGCGGGCTGGTCTCTCGAATACATCAGCCGGCGCATAATTTCCGCGATCTCCAAATTAGGATTGACCTTCGTCTTTATTCGCTTTAATTCGCCAGCTCGATCCAACGCTTCAACATATTCTCCTAAGCTTTCGAACGGCATGAGAACTATATCAAGGAGAAAGGTTAGATAAGTATTCTGTAGTAGGAACTAGGATGATGTTCCCAACGGAGTCGAATTGTCGGAACTGCAGACGTAATCTGTTGTGCCGAGAAATGACATCAGCTGATATCTCCAGCTTAGCTCGATTTATGAATGGTTTTGCAGGTGGTTTACTCTCAGGGCAAGATAGAAAACTGTTTCATGAAAATGCTGGATTCTTTTAGATATGCTAAAGCAATTAACTCGAAATGTTAGACTTTTTCAACTGAGCCTTTAATTATGGCACTCTTGCTCTCGCAGCATCAACTAAACGAATAGTTGTAAGGACTCTCAAAACGCTTCACTTATACGAAGATCAGTAAGACGATGATTTCATCATATACGGCTAGTAGTAGATACAATACTAGTATGAAGGGTACAACTACTTACCCCCTATAAAACAAAGTCGCAATTTCTCTATCACAAATCATTATTACGAAAAACAATAAAGCCATAAAGATACACGAAGAAGCATATTCATCCGTAGTTGAGTTGAGTAGACCAATATCTCCAAAGAATTGGACTGACTCCTTGTACATAAAGGGGAGTTTGATTGGTCGCAAAAAAGATTGCAAAAAAGTGGTATACTAATTGGTCGTTGTCGCGAATCTAGTATATTAACAACTAATTCAGGCAAATTGGAATAACCTTAACTTACTGTTGCAATCGACGCAAATAGTATTAGGATGCTAACGAATACCATTCTGCAGATCTCAATAGTGACAGTTTGCATCAGAAGTCACACAGGAGCAATAAATACTGAAATTTATTCCATTAATTTTTCGTGCTTCTAATGGTTTTGGGCTGAGATTTCAAAAATGTTGTATTTACGGAAATTCGTTAGTGCAGTGTCAGCTAGAGCAAAGTCAACTTATGACCTCGTCTGAGACTCTCTGAAGGGACCCCTCTATTGGAGTTAGTATCGAACTTCAGAACCCATATACTTCCAACAAGCCAGCCTACGTCAGTACAGACAATGTTTATTGCTTAATCGCCATAATACCATCTATCTAATAACGAGGCTCTTAGGAAGATGTATTTTGAATAACATCTCTCAACATTCTCGATAGAAATGGGCATAATAGAAACGGCAGTAGCGGATTACTTAAGTAAGAAATAGCTGATCTCATCAAAGATGAGCTCAACTCTACGATGTTACGGTCAGGCAATGCCATTTATTTCGAGATCACTTCTTGTAATAATCTGTTTAGCTTGGATCCCGTTGGGTCTTTTTCTTTTACAATTTCTGGCTACCTCTTATGCTGAAAGTTCATCGATGCATATACAAGCCTCCCCTAAATTACAATCCGAGAAAATATACGCAGTTCAAGCACTACCTCCATCATCGTCGTCCTCTAGTATTCAGATAACAGACCCAAAATACGGCAGTACGATAATCAATCCTTATCGAATCCTAAGAGCAACTACTGATAGACATTACAATTATTTTGAAGTTTTCGTAAATAATCGAACAGATTATCAATCATATTCAGCCAAAGGAGATGGGAAGGGACACTGGTCACTGGATATGACCGGGCTAATACTTCCTGGAAGGAACAATGTAACAACAATTGCAACTTTTTATCCTCCTAGCTTAAAGCCTTCACTCAACGGCAACATTACTATTCCGGGGTTTTACTTACCGTCAAATAATAATGGGAGCTGGGTGTATTCTAAGATTTATTTTGACTTGGTTGTCCCAGCGCCGGTCATAACAACTCCAGCTGAGGGAGATAAAATTCCGATTGCTGGTGCCTTACGACCGATCATATCAGGAACCGTAGACGAGCACTATGTCTATGTAGGTTTGAGCGTAAACATGTTCACATCAAATACGAGCGTCAATCGTGCCATAGGTGAATATTATAATGACAGCATACCTCAAAATGGCACAGGCTTCTGGTCTATCAAATTACCTGGTGGTGATTCATTAAGGCCAGGTTTACAGAAGATAACAGTATGGATCCCCTACGTGAACTTAATGGGTGAGCCCACTGTTAACATTTTCGGCAAGCCTATTTTTGTTGCATTTGTCTGCAGCGATAGAAATGTGGTCATGCATTCTGATCTCTGCTCCCATTAGAAATCCTTGTTGAATGTAAACAGACTAGTTGCTAATCACAACCTTGGTCCCCGTTCGCGAGCGATCCTGTGAGCACAGAGTTGAGTTGAAAAATGTATCTAACATACATGATTCTAGTCGTCTGCCGTAGGTAATATGCATACAAGACCGTGATGGGCCGAAAGGGAGTTGAACCCTCGACCTTTCGATTATCAGTCGAACGCTCCACCAAGCTGAGCTATCGGCCCCGTTGTCGCCTGAAATCTCTCAAAATAAGTGTTATTTAATCGTGTGGGCTCATGACAGTACTGTAATCTCCAAATGCATTTAAGAGCATCATGCTACCTAGATCGCATGGTAAATGGCTGAATCAATCAGCAATATAGCCATAATAACGAAAGCGAACAGCATTGAAGCCGAGGAAGCCGCTAGAAGAATTACAAGATTGGTCGCACATCGAGAGCTTAATGTACATGCTGTGAATCCGCTCACGATCGAAGGTAGTCGACCGGTCGAAGCAGAAGATCTCGGAAAACTTGAACTTGACATTGTTTTTGCAATAGGCGGAGATGGCACAACATTGAGAGCATTTAGATATATTCGACGGGAGACACCTTTATTGAGTGTTAATGTTGGTGGGAACAGAGGCATCTTATCTGAAACAGGAATTGCATCTTTGGACGAATCTATAAGTGCTATACTTCTAGGCCAGTACTTTCATGAACGCCGTATAAGAATACAGGCATCTGTTGGGCAGAACATCTTTCCAGCAGCTTTAAATGATATCATGGTAACAAGGGTAAATCTGACAAGAACTCCTCTGCTGTCCATAAAACTAATGGGCGATGTGATAGAGCAGAGGATGGATGGGATCATAATCTCTACTCCGACAGGATCAACAGGGCACTCGTTCTCAATCGGTGGTCCAGTTTTATATGAGAGGTTGGAATCGTTGCTCCTTTCCCCGATCGCGCCGATGAATAAAATGCCACGTTTGGTGCTTCCACCCGACGAAATCGAAGTAAAAAGCACGCACGATCTGAGCTTAGTAGTGGACGGACAAGAAATATTCCCGATCGCCGCAGGCGAGCCTCTGAAGATTTCTCGCCATCAGTATGACGCACGATTCATTCGTATTAGAAAAAGAGGTATGAGACAGATTGTCAAGCTCGGATTTTAGCGAATTCGTTTTGGATGCAAGTGCATTTTATGCTGGCATTCCTTTCCAGTCCTCAAAGAAATGCTTTACTACCAACGCAGTTTATAATGAAGTTAAGCACATCAGAAGATCTTACTCACCGTTAGATGCGCTAATTGACGCAGGTAATTTGATAATTATAGAGCCTGAACAAGCCTCGCTGAATAAAGTCATCGCTACAGCAAAAGAAACAGGTGATCGCCGCAAACTTTCATCGGCAGATATTTCGATAATTGCTCTTGCTCTTCAACTGAGGAAGACTCTAATTTCGGACGACTATGCTGTGGGAAATGTCGCAACATTCTTGAAAATCCCAGTCAAAACACTCGCCTTCAAGGGCATTAGTGAGTTGAGAACCTGGGTCTCGTTTTGTAAGGCGTGCGGCAAGGCGTACGAATCTTACCTTAGCATATGTAGAATATGTGGCTCTCGACTAAGACAACGGTTCAAGGTGGTAAGTGATAAAGTCTAACAGAAATATTTCAACCCCTACTTGTTGCGTTTCTAGTTTCAACTATCAAGACTAATCCGATTCCGATCCTTAGTTCGATATAGTTAAGTGATTGGTTTTGAAAGCTTAATGTGAATAGTATCTTCTTTGCCATTGAGTTTGAAGTCCCGTATTATCTTTGGCTCATTGCCGACATGTTTAAGGTAGGTCGCAAGAAGCAATACCCAACGTGATACAGATTCGCCCGCAATCTTTGATCGGATACTCAGTATATTATTAATTTTGTCGTGAGTTAAATCGCCTGAACAACTGATACGTAAGGCGCAGTCAATGATGGTAAGCATTTCGTCGATACCCGTATCAAATATGTCTATCCCTAATTTCTCCGCAGACTTGATTAAAGCGGATGTAGGTTCATCCCAATTTTTAGAGATCTGTTCAAAGATATTTGCATTTTCGAGGATCTTGACTAACTTGTTTGCTTTCATAACGATGTTTGGTCGCATATTTACAATTTGCCTGACTTCGAGCGCATTGTTCCACTCTGTCTCAAAAGCTCTCAATTGTGACAAGCCGAATATGTCAATAGATGCAAAAAGAGCGGCTTTTCCGTTACTGCTATCAACTGCAAGCATATTATTAGAGTCGATAATTATGATATTAGAAGCCACATCTCCAATCTTCAGATCAATGTCTTCCGGAAGTGATGGCAGGTTCTCGTTCCCCATGCAGTGATTTGCTAATAACAGCCGAATGTTGACGCCGTTAGTGATAGCTTTGATCATGGCTAATTTGCACTGTATTATCAGTTGTATTCCCCAGCCATCCAAAATAGCATAAATCGAGGACTTCGAATTTGCAATCAGGCTCTTCATTTTCTCTAATGTGGAATTGGCATCTAGGATGTAATACCTCCTTTCCTCGGAAGCCTTAGGTCTTTGCTCTTCTGTGATTCTCTGAAGTCTATCCACTATCTTTTTCATATTCTTTGACCTGCGTTCGTAAAGCTTTACTATTTCTCTAAACGCCTCTTCAGGAGGAATGGCACTGCAAATTAAGGGCTTCGATTGAGAAACTATTGATAATCTTTTTTTTTCCAATTTCTTCAGGGTAGAGTACACTTTTGTACGAGGTAAGTTTGCGTAGTATGATATTTCACTGGCTGCAAGCGAGCCTTTACGGATCATTGTGAGATACGCTCCTGCTTCATACCTTGATAGGCCTAATTCTTCTAAGCTACCAACTAGGTCGTTAGCGTTATGTCCTCTGTGCATAGAAACTCTCCAGAAAATTGTGACTTCGACTGAAGGTAAAGATAATAGTTAAATTCATTGAATCAAAGTTAAAAAAAATACTGAGCTGTCACCTTGTGCGATAGTAACCGTAGTTACGAATTTATCCATTACATAGATGGTATTAATGATCGTATCCGGTTTGACATAGATACAATAATGGAATCCAGGTCCAGATGGGTAACATCGGAATTTAGGTCAGGAGACGATGGTAAGTACAATTCATTGAAATACGACGTGTCTTTACAACCAAGGATTGATGCAATTTTAAACCATATTACCGAGCTTGAACGAATAATGTGTCAATCAATATCAAAAGATGTGGACATTAGTCGGAATAAGGA
>CAKOFP010000181.1 GCA_933226995.1 Candidatus Nitrosopolaris rasttigaisensis
GATCCACTTTTTAGAGACTCCGAATCACTCACTTCTTCTGATTGGATATACCGATCAGCGATACGATACCGAGCATATTTATCGTCGGGTGAATATTTGGCAGGATGAGCATCGATCGTCGGGACCTTACATTTTTCACAACTGTATTTAAGGGTATATGAAGCGCATTTTGGACATTTTCGGATAAGATGCCTCACCTGCCAGAATTACCTACCTTTGAAGATGTGTCTTCTTTGACTCTTCACGGATAAAATTGAAGGTTCCATGATGCTTATCTATATTAGAATGAATTTTTTCTACGAGATTATTCATTGCTTTCTCGGCAATTTTAAAATTCTCCGCTTCGACTACGATTCTGTATCGCGGCGCTCCGATATAGGTCACGCTCACACTACTAGTAGCACTCTTGCTAGTCTCTACTGGTAGTAATGTGGATTTGATTACATCAATTCCATTAGGTTTTCTCACAGCGATCTCTGCTATCCCTCGTATTTCAACGTGGGGAATCTGTATTTTATTGCCCTCTTCTTCAATAGCTTTCAAGACATCCTGCGATAAATCGATATTTGTGATTGCACCGATTCCTTTCTTTGCGACTTCTTCAAGAAAGTCGTACACGTAGTCGTATTTCTGAAGAATTTTATCCTCTATTTCTTTTACCTGAGCAACAGTAATCTTTGTTTTTTCCTTGATAATATCCATGGATGCGGAAGCTTTCTCGTTCTTCTTAACTTCAATGAGCTTAGATTTTCTCTCCTCCCCGGATACCTGCTTGAGAGACAAATCAACTTCCGCTCTGCTCTTATTGACCCTGATAACTTTGAGGACTGCCTTCTGCCTAGGTTTAACATAGCGCTCGATATTGCGTATCCAGCCCGTGGCGATTTCAGAAATATGCAGGAAGCCGGTCATACCGTTGTATTCATCCAAAACGACATACGCTCCATGTCCTGTTAGTTGCCTTATGGTAGCGATAATAACATCGCCTTCATCTGGAAGCCGTCGGATCTCGGCAGTCACCATTTATAAAGGTAAACGGTCCAAATGGTATACTTTAAGGTTACCATACCGTGATTTCCTGAGTTAACTGCCAATCAATAATCAATTCCCTTAATTGCCCTGGTTCCCAACCCATAAGGATGCTTAACCTCTTTCATTTCTGTAACTAGATCTGCCAGTGCGATGACCTCTACAGGCGCATAGTTACCGGTGAGAACTAGCGTGGTTTTTGAAGGCTTGATTCTTACAATTTCTAGTACGTTTTGAACTGATATCAAGTTTAGTTTTACCGCATAGTTAATTTCATCTAGTATCATTACATCGTAAAGGCCTGTTGAAAGTTTCTCTATCGCCAGGGTCGTTGCTTTCAGCGCCGCGTCTTGATGTTGCTCTAAAGTGTGGTCATCATCCAAAATTCCAACAAATCCCTTACCTGCAGCGATCATTTCGAATTCGGGCTCTAGTCTTTTTGAGCTCGTTAATTCACCATAATACCATTCGCCCTTGATGAACTGAATCATTATGACTCTATGCCCATGGCCCACGGAACGTAAAACGATTCCTAAAGCGGCCGTCGTCTTGCCCTTACCATTCCCGGTGTAAACGATTACTAGACCCTTACTCGCTGACACACTCCGCAACCCTGAGTCAGTAAACTTTGGAGCTATAAAACTGCTGTCTCCCTAATATATCAAGCCCTGCCTCATTAACTATGCATCAGGATCCGTACAGCATAATAATGTATATAGACAGCTTTCTGAGAAACGCTATGATTAATATCGTAGGATATCTTGATGTAATTTGGTTTGATGAAAATTGGACTGGCTGGTCTGGGACTCATGGGAGCTGCGATAGCAGGCAGACTCATCGATACTGGCCATCTCCTTACTGTTTATAATCGTAAAAGCATAAAGACTGGTCCCTTCGCAAACAGGGGAGTCGCTGTAGCTAGCACGCCTAAGGAACTAGCACAGGATTCTGATTTTATTCTTATTTCTGTTACAAATTTTATTGCAGTGAAGGAGATATGTTTTGGAAATGAAGGATTACTTGCCGGTAATTCAAAAGATTTTATCGTAGCAGATACTAGCACGATCTCTCCCGAAGAATCGAAGCTTTGCGCCCAAAGTTTTAGAGACGCAAATATTGCAATGCTCGGGATGCCTGTTATGGGAGGAACAACCGCAGCTGAAAATGGTGAGTTAGTCCCTATAATTTGCGGAAGTAGAGAGGCTTTTGAGAGAGTAGCACCTATTATTAAAAACTTATCAAAAGCAATGTTCTATGTTGGCGAACGAGATGGGGATGCCAGTATTCTCAAGTTAGCATTGAATCTAAATATTGGTCTAATAGCTGGAGCAATGTCCGAAGGTATTACGCTAGTTCGCGGTGCTGGAATTGATCCCAAGATGTTTATTGAGATATTGAATTCCACATCTATTCGAACGCAACTGAGCGAAACAAAGGGTCCTAAGATTATAACAAATAACTTCGAGCCGTCATTCTATCTTAGAAATATGTTGAAGGACCTTGATCTGGCAGCGCTTAGTGCACAGTCTGTAGGGCTTTCGTTGCCATTGACTGTGCTGATGCAACAAATGTATAGAACTGCAAACAATAGCGGATACTCCGAACAGGATTATACTGCAATCGCGGCGTTTTTAATGAAAATAAATGGAATGGAAACTACAAATGCGCCTAGATAATATAAAACAGCCCAAAACAGATGGATTCAATGTATTCGCATCACTCCCAGATATGGGAAAAGTTGGTGGTCTTGGGTCAGCATATTTAGCAAGAAACTTGAAATCAGAATGCGTTGCCGAAATAGTTTCCAATGAAAAGCCATGGGTATCGTATACTGATGGTGTTGTAAAAACGGTTAATGATCTGTACCAACTTTACTATGACACAGAGCATAACCTACTTATTTTCACAGGAAATTCACAGCCACAGGATCCAACCGAACTCTATCAATTATGCAAAAGCTTCCTTGATCATATTCAGACAATTGGCAAAATCAGGCGTTTATACAGCGCAGGTGGATATCTCCGCCAACATCTAACAGGTGCTCCGCTGGTGTGTGGAGTCGTATCCAATCAGGGACTAAAACAAGTACTGCTGAATTCAGGTATCGACATACTAGGCCAGGAAATAAACACTATAACATAGTTCAACGGATTAATTTTGGGCTTGGCTGCAGACAGGAACATTGAAGCAATAGGATTATTTGGTGAAATTTCCGAGACAACAACTCCCCAGCCGCTCGCTGCAAAGAGTATTTTGAAAGCATTTGCTAAAATTGAAAATATGCAATTGGATACCAAAGGGCTTGATAAACAATACGAGTCAATTTTAGAAGATATTCAAAAACAGAAGGAGCCAACTAATTTTCGTCCAGGTATTGGTTGACGATCAAATAAATAAATCCAATCTAATCTAACGAACAGCGGAACCAAGAGGAGCATCGTCAGCGATTGTGAGAAATGCGGGCCGACCATCGGGTCCCTCCGCGGCTAGCAACATCCCATTTGAAGTCACACTACCAAGCCTGCGAGGTTCCAAGTTTGTGCAAACTACCACTATTCTCCCAACGAATTGCTCTGGGGAAAAATAAGGTGCCGCGCCTACGGCTAGATCTCTTCGTTCATTACCAATATCCACGATGACTTTAAAGACTTTATTCATGCCCGGAATAGTTTCGGCATGAATTACTTTGCCAATTTTCAGATGAATCTTTGAAAATTCATCATAAGTGATATACTTTTCTTCGACTGGGA
>CAKOFP010000182.1 GCA_933226995.1 Candidatus Nitrosopolaris rasttigaisensis
ATATTGAGCAATATGTCCGCCATTTATCCTCTCAATTTTCGGTAATGAAGCTTCAGACACAGGTATACTGACCCCAGCATCAATTAGTCCCTTCAAGCAAGCTGCAACCCTCGAAGTGAAAGATCCTTTGCCTGTATAAAGAATTAAATTATTCATTCCTTTTTCCAATGTTCGTATACCCAAAAGCAAGCCTGTCAGATAACATGTTGGTATGCTCTTCATAGAGCCCTTCCATCCGTACATCAGAAGTTCTCTGCTACGAACGGCGGTAACTACGCTGTCCCCCCCAGCCAAAGGTTTCAGAACCTGAGCCATGATGTTCTCATTGCTAACAGTAATTGAAACAAAAGAGTGTCTTCCAATAAGCATCGCTACTCTTTTTCGGTAATTAGTTCGATTTTGTCTATTTCTCCTAAGAATAGCAGTATAAACCATGAATTTTTTTCCTCCTAGTTCTGACGGCTAAAACACGAGCAGCGGAAGCACTTATAAACGTTTTAGCAAGATTCATTTCTTCTCCGTATCCTCAGATTCGTGATTTTTTTGCCTCGACAAATTTCTCTTAATTCTGTTCGCTATCAGCGCTGCAAACGCGCCGGCTCCGACGCCATTATCTATGTTAACGACTGCAAGACCCAATGCACAGCTTTGGAGCATACAGGAGAGAGCTGCAATTCCGGCCGATCCAAACCCATAGCCTACGGAAGTTGGTACACCGATGACTGGTACATTAACCATTGACGACACTACTGATGCAAGAGCACCCTCCATACCGGCAACGACCACTATTGCCCCAACGTCTGCCGAAATCATTTCCTGCATTGCGGGGAGGAGCCTGTGCAATCCAGCAATTCCTACGTCGTAATATGTAATTGCATCACACCCCATTGCTTCGGCTACCAAGCGTGCTTCCTCTGCGATACCTATATCCGAGGTCCCCGCAGACAGAATTCCAATTTTCCCGCCTGAGTGCTGTTTGGCATCGATCTTAGCTTTAACCAGAATTGTTGTACTACTCTTTCCTACTTGAATATGCAAATTCTTATTTTTTAGAGACTTGCAGATCTTGGACAGGTCTTCTCTCCGTATTCTACTCACGACTACGTTTCCTTTGATCTTTACTGCGGACAGTACAATTCTTACAATATCTCTGGAGTATTTGCCTTCCCCAAGGACTACTTCCGGCACCCCCTTTCTGAAATCTCTGCCGATATCCAATTTAGCGAGATTATTTCCGACATGTTCTATCGAATGGATTGAAATCTGTTTATGCACATCTTCTAGAGCAAGTTCGCCTTTTGCAAATTTTTCTAAAATAGTTTTTAAATCCATTCCAGCATTGTCAGTAACGTCTCTCGGAATAAAAATTTAAGGCATAATTGCCTTTATCGCTTCACTGACGCTGTTTATTCCTTTGTGAAATATCTCACGTTCAATACTATTTAGCTTGAGGTCAATTACTCGTTCTATGCCGTTCTCACCTAATACGACTGGAACTCCAATGCAGATATTGCTTACGCCGTACTCACCATCAAGAAGTGCCGATACTGGTATGACAGATTTTTTGTCTTTGATTATCGCCTCGGCCATTATTGCCACCGCATTACCCGGCGCATAGGTAGTGGCGCCTTTCAAAGCGATTACGTCAGCTGCTACTTTACGCGTATTTTCAAAGATTTGAGATTGTGCCTCAGCGCTAATAAAGTCGATCAGCGGTATTCCACTGATGCAGCAGAATCTAATCAACGGGAGCATATTCTCACCGTGCTCACTTATGACCATGGCCTGAATGGATTCACCTGAGACATTGCTAGCTTCTCGAATGAAGCTCTTAAATCTTGACAAGTCCAGCAGGCCGCCCATTCCCATAACTTTATCTTTGTGCATGCCCGTAGTTTTTAGCGCAAGATAAGTCATCGGATCAAGTGGGTTTGTCACCACAATTAAGATGGAATTTCTTGCATAAGATGCCACTTTCATTGAAACATCTCTTACGATACTGGCATTGGTGTGTAAGAGATCCATTCTGCTCATTCCAGGCTTTCTTCCTAGGCCGGCAACCAGTACCACAATACCAGAATCACTAATATCGGCATAATTGTTGCTGCCGCGTACTAGCCGATCTATCCCCATTTCGGATAATTGGTGACTTATATCCATAGCTTCGCCTTGCGGAAGTCCCTGCACAATATCAACCAATAATACATCATCTAAATCTCGTATTGCACAGTTTAAAGCGATTGACGCCCCTACTTTACCCGAACCAATGATCGCAATAGTCATTCTTAAAGAAAAGTGATTGTATATAGTTAAAAGTTTTTCACGAGAGATCACTTGGCCAAAGTGATAGTCATTATGCCAGTTGAGGCAAATCATTTATTAACACTAGAATCATCTGATACCCTTGACCGGGATAGCGATAATTGATTCTCAAATTTCAGGGATCTCTGGTGATATGTTATTGGCTAGTTTGGTCGATGCTGGCGCAAACGAAAGGAGAATCATAGACGCTATTCTCGCATGTCAAAATTTTTTAAATGGAAGCAAGATCGAGAGTGTTAGGTTCTCCAAGACGATCACTCACGGCTTCTCAGCGATGGCTTTGAGTTTAGAGTATACAGATAACACTCGTCGACGCAGGGGCATGGACATGTATCGATCACTTGCCGCTTGTTGCGATTCCTTGGACCTAGAACAACGCGCCAAAGTATTCGCTCTCGAGTGCCTTAAAACAGTCATTGTCGCCGAGGCGTTCATTCATGGGGAAGATACTAATCAGGTCTATTTAGACGAAACCTCTAGCGTAGACACTTTTGCTGACCTAATTGGGTGTGCAGCAGCTTTGCAGGATCTGAATCTATTCGAATCCCGAATCTTGTCTACAAAAGTTGCAGTTGGAGGAGGGACTGTAACATTCTCCCATGGAACAGTCCCTAATCCAACTAGTGCAGTCCTTGAGATATTCAAGGGTAAACATTTTATTCTCGCCGGAGGTCAGGTTAGCGAAGAGATAACGACTCCAACAGGCGCTGCCATTCTAGTTAATCTTGCCTCTGAAAGCATTAGCCATTACCCAACATTTACACCCCTAAAAATAGGATACGGCTCAGGACAGAAAATCTTCGATCATCTCCCAAACATATTGAGATTCATAATTGGCGGATCATCGTTGGTCAACAAAGCGTACTCAGATACCAGCTGTCTTATAGAAACCACCGTCGATGATATTTCTGGAGAAATTATCGGAAATTTGATAGAACAATTATCTGCAGGAGCTGTGAAGGATGTCATTGCAATACCGGGCATAGCTAAGAAAAACCGACCTGCACACTTAATTAGAATTATATGTGATCATGCGAACCTAAATAATGTCTTGACGACTCTTTTCAGGGAAACAGGTACAATTGGTGCAAGATTCCAAGAGATACAACGATTGGTTCTCCCGAGGAGTATTGTAACCATTCCAGTCAATATTTCTGGTTATGATTTTAATGTCCGCGTAAAAATTAGTAGGGGATTAAACGCTGAGACATTAGGCGTTAAGCCGGAGTTCGACGACGTTAAGGTTATCGCTTCTACTACCGGAATTTCCGTCAAGAGAGCTTTGGAGCTAGTGAGTGCTCAAGTAACTTACAAAATAAATGCGGGATAAAGAATGTCGCAGGAGACTGACCGTTTTCCAGAGCTGATCCGATGGTTTTCAGGAAACGGTACTCGAGTAATTGTCGCCCTATCTGGCGGGGTCGATAGCGCAGTGGTGGCTCTTGCAGCAAAAAAAGCTTTCGGAGATAATTCTATAGCAATTACTGCAAATTATAAAACATTATCGCAGGAAGAGTTGTCCTCTGCTTTAGTTGTTGCAGAAGAGATAGGTATTCAGCACAAGTTGATTCAATATGACGAAGTGGCAAATTCCGACTTTGCAAAGAATGACCAGCTCCGATGTTATCATTGTCGAAAAGAACTGGGAATGAGACTATTGCACGAAGCGAGCAAATGGAATGCAAACCTCATCGTGGATGGAACGCATTTGGATGATTTTGGCAACAACAGGCCCGGAATTAGAGCTATGAAGGAATGTAATGTGAGAAGTCCTTTGCTTGAACTAGCCATCTCCAAGGCACAAATACGTGCGATTGCTAGGAAATTCAGTCTTTCGATACACGATAAACCTTCAAATTCATGTCTTGCCTCGCGTATCCCACAAGGCTCTACAGTTACATACGAAAAACTTGCGAGGATTGAGAAATCAGAGACTATTGTGAAAGAATTATTTAATATCAGGCAGACTCGGGTTAGGGATCATGGAGACATCGCAAGAATCGAAGTTCAGAAGGAGGAGATTATCCGTTTGTTTGATGTGGGGAAATTAGAAATCTTGGACACGCTCCTAAAGGAACTCGGCTTTAAATATGTTTCGATAGACGCAAAAGGGTACCGTACTGGAAGTCTGGTCTTGACTCCAAACTAAAGAAGATGTCCACATCAGGTGGTACTTCCTTGCCTATCTACCTTGACAATGCCGCATCGACCCCAATATTGGACGAGGTAATAAGAGAAATGTTACCTTACATTAAAGAATATTATGGGAACCCGTCGTCTCTGCATAGCTTTGGGAGGGTAACGATGCGAGCAATCGAGAGTGCTAGAGCGCGCGTTTCTTCTCTGATCGGGTGCAAGCGGCACGAAATAATTTTCACCTCGGGAGGCACCGAAGCAAATAATCTTGCGATCAAAGGGATTGCAGAGCTCGTTCGAAAATCGAGTCCAGAAAAAAATTGTATCATAACTAGTGCTATAGATCATGAATCTGTTCTGGAAGCTTTTAGAGACCTAGAAAAAAATGGGTTCGATGTAAGCTACCTGCCAGTCACAAGAGAAGCCCAGATCGAAACTGCTGCTCTCAAACGAGCTATAATAGATGACAGAACAGCATTAGTAAGCATAATGTTTTCAAATAACGAAGTGGGCACCATACAACCTATCAGGGAATTCGCAACGATAACTCACCAGCAAGGAGGGCTATTTCATACTGATGCTGTTCAGGCGGTCGGGAAAATGCCTATTGATGTCAAACACTTAGGAGTTGACCTTCTTTCGGCATCCTCCCATAAGATTAATGGGCCGAAAGGTGTCGGGGCATTGTACAAACGTGAGGATTTGAAATTAGCTGCGATAATTCACGGCGGAGGCCAAGAATCAACTCTCAGATCTGGGACCGAAAACGTTCAAGGAATCGTAGGTTTTGGAAAAGCTTGTGAAATTGCCGCTCAAAGATTGGTTACTTACGAAACAGAAATTCGAGCTCTTCGAGACTATATGATCAACCGAGTGGTGCATGAAATACCTAACTCTCGTTTAAACTGTTTTACCCAAAAGAGGATTGCCAATATTGCCCATTTCACGTTTTTTGGAGTCAACGGCGAAGACCTTATCACCAAACTCGATGAGCTCGGAATCGCTGCCTCCACCGGATCCGCATGTTCATTAAGGCATCAGAGGCCATCACATGTCCTAAAGGCTATGGGATTCTCGTACGCCGAGATAACTGGTTCTCTTCGTCTAAGCATCGGCATCTTAAATACAAAGCAGGAAATAGATAATGCTGTTTCAATTTTGTCACAGGCAGTGGAAGAATTGCGAAAACTCTCTCCATTCGAATTAGGAGCCGATGAACAAAATTGATCGACAGCGTTATTATCTCATATCTGGCAATTTCATGCGTATTTGGCTAAAGCATCATCTCCAGGTCTCGGTACACATGATGGAGTTTTGAGCTACCAGATGTTAATATGAAATTAGACAGTGGAGCAGCTTCAGGTTGTTTTATCTGCCGTGGATGATACCTGAGATCTGTAATTTGAAGGACGCCATACTCGACCTATAGCACGTATGAGCAAATAAAAATATGCAGAAGGTCCTTAACTTTGTTTTGTTGAATGACTATAAACGTGAGATCACGAATAAATGTCGCTTAGTTGAAAGATGTAGGTCCTGTGGAAGAGTACTTCGCTTCTTTGCCATACTCGACGATAATGGATGAATATAGCCAACCTTGAATAAAACTATTTGTCAGCAAATCAAGGAAGGTCTGAAGTCAAGAGTAAAAACCAAATAGACAAATAAATCCATTATTCGATTATTGCGACAACGTCGTA
>CAKOFP010000183.1 GCA_933226995.1 Candidatus Nitrosopolaris rasttigaisensis
GGGATCTCTACGCCTGCAGACGCGTCCTTTCTAATGAACCTTGGTTGCGACGGGGTATTCGTGGGCTCAGGTATATTTAAGGCAGACGATGCAGCTCAGCGTGCAAAAGCGGTAGTTTTGGCTACCGCCTATTATGATAACCCTAAGATTGTTGTCGAAGCTCAGAAAATGGTCGACGAGAAAAAGTCCATGCTTGGTTTGGATACAAAAAACCTCGAATTAAAAATGCAGGAACGGGGACCGTCCGTTTGAAGACCAAAATTTCTGTTGGTGTCCTAGGAATTCAAGGTGATATTGAAGAAAATAAAACTGTCGCGCAAGAAGCGCTCAACCGTTCCAATGTAAAAGGTAATGTAAAATTTGTTCGGTATGCTGAAGAGATTGAAAAAATCGATGGCCTAATTTTACCAGGTGGTGAAAGTACGGTTATTAGTACTCTTGCCACAATACAGGGCGGAATACTTCATACAATCAAACGACGTATAGCTGAAGGTATGCCGGTCCTTGGAACGTGCGCTGGCATGATAATGCTTGCAAAACGTGCATACGATCGAGTCGTGGGAGAGACAAGACAGCAACTTCTATCTAATTTGGATATTGTCGTCGAACGAAACGCATTTGGAAGGCAAGACGACTCGTTTGAAGCAAAGCTAAGTATACCGATTCTTGGTAAGAATAATAAGTTCTTCAAAGGAGTTTTCATCAGAGCTCCTATAGTAATAGAGGTCGGTGCGGCTGTCGATATTATTGCCAAATTTAATAATAGAATTGTTGGAGTAAGACAGGGCAATATTATAGGCACTTCTTTTCATCCAGAACTATCTGATGATGACAGAATTCATAGGCAATTTATCAAGACGGTTTTGGATTGTAAGAGGCATAAAGGAGCGCAACAAATCTGAGCAACTCCGTGAGACGATCTTTACGTGCGGGGGGTGGGATTCGAACCCACGGACCCCTAAGAGACGGGATCACCCATTCCTGAGATCTTAAGTCCCGCGTCTCCAAAGTCATTTAGCTTATTTGGCCAGGCTCTACAACCCCCGCCTTTGTAGCAGTTTGACTTGATTCGAAATATAATAAAAGCGTACGTCTATACTATACGTCATATTTCGTGTCTTCCTATCCATTAGGAAAGCGCTATCTATAGTGAGATGATCGGTATTTCTACGTTAGAGAAACAATACTATACACGACATTCTCCTCAGATGGCTCGGAAGAATTAAGGAGGTTCAACTGGGCCGTCCAATGTTCCGAGGATATATGCAATACTGCATAATTCAATCGGAATTTCAGTGTAATTTGAAGGTGCTCTTGGAAGCTACTTGTTTGGAAACGACATGTATTCGACACAGGGAGACGACTGTGAGTTCGAATTTTAAAAGGACTGACTTCTCGAGACTGTCAATATGAGACTGCAAAACACGATTTGAGAGCCCCACTGGCATCTCGATCTACTCCAATTCAAGCGTAGAGAGCCTTGGGCGGGATTTGGACCCGCGACCTTTGCCTTACCAAGGCAACGCTCTGCCAGGCTGAGCTACCAAGGCGCTACAACTGAGAACAACTGGTTTCATTAATAATATTATCTGAAGGCACAACTGGCTTTAGTGTGCAGTTAATTGAATCAATCAGGGGTTGATTTTAGTGGTTTGTTAATCCTTTTTATTTTAATTTTTGCACCCAAGGTAATAACTCAAATGTTTATTCAATCTAAACTCCTCCGATCTCCTCCAAATACGGACACAGGTCATTCTATTGGGAAATTACCCACAGCTAGCGACGGTATTCGTTTCCTTTATCGGTCCAAGAAAGAAAGTCTTTTCTCGTAACGTTTTAAAGTGCATGAATCGTTCGAAATTTTATGCTACCCTCGCGCCCTGGGATAAATGTAATTTATTCTTCAGGCGAATTACCAGAATTAAAATCTCCTTATCTAATCTGTGGTTTTCCGGGAAGTGGATACGTTGGGAAGATGGCCGTCGATCATCTAATCGAAGAGCTGCATGCTCAGCATCTTGCAGATATTTACTCTACTTCTTTCCCGCCCCAAGTTCTGATCCGATCTGACGGGACTGCAGATCTCATGAAAAACACAATCTTCTACTCAAAGGGTGGGAGCTCCACCGACACCAGTCTGCTGTTACTCACAGGTGACTCGCAACCTGCGAGCCCAGATTCCGAGTATCTCTTGGCTGAGGAAATATTGGATATTGCTGCGAAATTCAATACGTCGCACGTTTTTACTTTGGCAGCATATATTACCGGAGTGTTTGTGGAAAAACCGCGGATTTTTGGCACCGCAACTGATACAGATACCATAAAGTCCTTTGGGGAGCGTAATATCTCGACGATGGACGGCGGGAGCATCACTGGTATGAATGGACTTATCATTGGTAGCGCAAAACTCCGGGGAGTTAAGGGTACTTGCCTTTTAGGAGAAACTTCCGGTTATGTAGTCGATGCAAAAGCTTCCAAATCCCTCTTAGAAACTTTACTTTCGATCGTAGGTGTTAGCGTAGACATGAAAAATCTTGATAAGAGAGCCAAAGACACCGAAATGTTAATCCAAACAATAGAACAGCAAATGGCCGGAAGAATGGGACAACCAC
>CAKOFP010000184.1 GCA_933226995.1 Candidatus Nitrosopolaris rasttigaisensis
AAGTATATTGAATCAATTATTCGAAATTCAATAAAGGCAGGCCAAAGAATCGGTGAATGCGGTGGGATCCCAGAAGGAAGAAGAGAATTCATAGATATAGGATCGAACAGATTCGATATCTAAATAGATTGAGTTCAAGTATTCCCTTGATAGAATGGGTCTTCTAAACAGTCTATTCGAGTCATTTATCACCCGAGCCTTGATGTTCTTGTTACTTGGCCACCTCTTTGTGCATGTTCCATGGGATAAATGAATATTATGAGGAGGGTTCATTGATTTGACCAGCGTTATCTGAACTGTCCATTTTAGAGTCAGATACCAAATCTAAGCGTACAATATCTTACAATTGTAAGCTACTAATAATTAATATGGGAATGGGATATCCGATAGAGAGGTTAGATTGGATACGAAAGAAAATAATAACTGTAATGATGCTAACACACCGGCAAATAAGAATACCAATATAATATCTGTTATAGTGGCTGCCGCAGTAACTATTACCCTAGGCATTGGTCTAACTTTGACACCAACTACAATGAGTGGAGCTCAGATGGGAGGTGGGAATAAGGCAATCATTATCCATTTTCATCCACACCTTAACCTTATAATTGATGGTAAACCTGTTACGGTTCCATCACAAATAGGGATAGATCCGTCATTGTGGAAAGACCACTCTATAGACCAATATGGGATGCAAGCAATGTCTAATGGCATGTCAGGAATGGCCCCATTGCATACCCATGACGCTACTGGTACTGTTCATATAGAATCAAACATAATTAGAAATTACACACTTGGTGAGTTTCTCAATATATGGGGTGGACTTGATACTAATGGTAAAACAGTAAAAGCTACCTTGGATGGTGCGCCAGTGTTAGATTACAAGAACATACTTTTGAGAGATGGAGAACAGATTAATTTAGATGTTGCAAAATAACGCAGAAAACAGTCACACCTGCATTTAAATTAATTGTGACTTGGCCTGTACACGAACCAATCAACCATGGCTTTCACTAAGACAAGAACGAACCCTGAGTTTAGCTACTCTAGTATAGAAGTTATTAACTAAAAATGCAAGCCAGCAATTCCTTCACTTGGTCGAATTTTCTCTTACTGTCCATTTTATTTTTGCTTGTTACATCTTTTTCACTCTCATCTTCATTCTTATTCTATCCAAGAGTGGCCAATGCACAACCAATCACTCTGAAAGATATGGTAACATATGAAAAACAAAGTAATTTTATAAAAGAATTTAAAATTCCTTTAACAGAGCGCGGATTAAAAGGGATTACGAGTGATACACTTGGAAATGCTTGGTTTTATCATTCGACATTCAACAGCAGTACACTACTAAGGCTAGAACCGACAACCATGAAGTTCACACAATATGATGTACCCGGAAAAACAATAGTAGATAATGCCATAATAAATCTGGCAGGAGGTCAACTGGTCTTTGATAACGTCAATAATGTGGTTTGGTTTACTGATGCCAGAACCAACTCAATTGGCAAATTAGACGTCAAAAGTGGGGACTTCCAACTTGCCAGTATACCAACACCTAAAGCTGGACCTATGGGAATTGTGTTATCTCCAGATGGTATAAGTATATGGTTTGCGGAAATTACTGGAAATAAGATAGCAAACCTTGATGTTCAATCAAACAAAATTATAGAATATCCAGTTATTGGAAGTGCTAGCAGCAGTAATAATAATGGAATTCTGAATAATCAAGACAATGGACCTACGTTCCTCGTTTTTGACAGCAAAGGCGTGCTCTGGGTGACCCTCTCATATTCAAGTACTGTATTGCGCGTTGAGCCTTGGAATCTTGTTCCTAATAGCAGCACAATGGGTATGTCCCCATTTACACTTGCAAAATCAGAAACATTCTCTCCGTTTGGTATTGCTGTCGTAGATTATAAAGGAGGCACACAACAGAGAATGTATGTATCAGATCATGGATCAAGTAGAGTAATCTCATCAGATGCTGGACCCAATCTCTTATTACAATCCTATTTGTCATATTGGACATCTCCTTCTCAGGTATATCCAACAACTCTACCAGGTCAAATAGTCGCAGATAAGTTAGGGAGAGCCATTTACTTTCCAGAACATGGTGGAAATAGGATAGCCAAAATTAATGTTGATTCAGGGCAAATGACTGAATACGATATTCCTACTGGACCTCTTTCTACCGCACTCTTTACTGCGATATCTGGAGATGCAAAAAAGGTATGGTTTACAGAGTGGGCATCAAACAAAATAGCGTACCTTGATACGACGATTCCAGTTGCACTCACTATACAAGTACCAGGATACTATAATATAAACAATGATACTAATAACAACCCTAATACGCTGTTAGTCCTTAAGAGAAACGAACCTAAGATACTAGATGTCGTACTAAAGACAGACAATAATAACAAAACTGCTCTTGGGGCTAGTTCTCCTTCTACGTTTCGATCTTTATTGCTTAATGAAGTTGGATTATCACTTGTAGGAATGGGGGAATCTGGAATTGCTGGGATAAATTATACAGCACAGCCTCAAAGAATTGACATGGAGAAAAATTCAACAGCCAATTCGCAGATCGCGCTTCAGGTAGAAAATGATGAGAACAATAGCCGTATAATAAGGACAGGTCAATATACTATTATGGTGAGGGCAACTGCTCTCGAAAATAAAGATAATAATTCACTTGTATCTTTGCTCTATCCTGTTCAGGTTATGCTGGATGTACCAGCCCCACCAACGCATCAACAGCAGCCACAACAGACTTACCCTAATAATATTAACAGCAACTATCAAGTACCAGTCAATGGATTTTTTGATTATACATCGTTAGGCGGCATATTACGGATTTTTCCATTACTAGTAGCAATTGGTTTAATTGCGTATATAGTGTATAGAAGAGTAGAAAGATCAAGAAAGGCTACACAACAGCACCGGCAGCAAGGAAAATAGAGACATTCTTTTGGTATAGCAGCCACCGTCTATAAACACAAAATTGATGCTATCTCTTATCTAAGCTAGCTGATACTTTGATGGTTGTTTATCAAATATTGCTTTACAATGTGGACAGCAAAAATAAACGTCCTTCCCTTCCGCTTTAGACTTAAATTGAGAAGCTTTTTCATCTATCTCCATTTTGCATACGGGATCTATTACCATTTGTATTTAAATGCTCCTTTCCTTATATATAAGGGATGGAGACGAATTTAAAGATAGTACTTTACAATTGTAAGCCACTAATAATTAATACAAGTTGTTTCTAAATGACTCTGAATAAGCAGTATATGGGTAACAAGCGAGTAGGCAGCAATGAAAACTT
>CAKOFP010000185.1 GCA_933226995.1 Candidatus Nitrosopolaris rasttigaisensis
AAACCTGAATTCATTGAGAAATATGGGAGGAAAAAAGCAGCAAGGACGGAGGTCGAGTGAACAAGTAATTGCCATCTGCAATTAATATTCGTCCAACGCGCCTCGAATATATACGAACTAAGAGAAGAATTGTTATCGCCAAGAAGGGTTTAAAACTTTTGAAGCTCAAGCGGCAAGCATTGATTCTAGAGTTTTTCAGCACCAGCAAGACTGCTGCAACATTAAGAAGTGGTTTGCAGTCCGAGCTAATGAAAGGATACGAAAGCATTAGGATGGCAGAAATGATGGCAGGCGCAATTCGACTCGAAAATGAGGCAATGAAGATTCCGAGTATGACCAATCTGCAGATTAAGTCAAAGAATGTGATGGGTGTGCGTATACCCAAATTAGTAGGAGGCCAAAGGCAAGAGGCTCTTACTGAATATCTCTTAGAACTTCCAACCTCAATTAACGAAGCCATAAAATCATTTCAACAGGTTCACAAGATGGTACTGGACGTAGCTGAAAAGGAGACGGCATTGAGGAAGCTTTTGCTCGAGATAGAGAAAACAAAACGCAAATCGAATGCAATCGAAAATGTCTTTGTCCCTCGGCTAGAGGCCGCAGTTAAGTTCATCACTTTCAGACTTGATGAAATGGAACGTGATACGTTTATTATGTTAAAAACTGTAAAGCGAAAAATGGGAGAGAGGGAAGAAGAAAGTATTAAGAAGGAGGAACAAAAAATTCTTGCCGGTTAGGTTTGCGAACCCCCAACAGAGAAAGTTTTACCTGTTAATGAGGGCGTTTAAGATAGGCAATATTGTCGGTACCGTCGTTGTAGTTCTGTATATAGGTAAGCATTTTTTTGGAGGTTAATGATGTCAAATACGCAAGAGGCTTACATTCAGACCCTAAGACAGATTAAGGATGCTGAGGATAACGCACAGAAAGAAATCGAGGCACGAAAAAGGGAGGTTGAAGAAGAAATTAGAAATATGCAGCTTCAGGTAGAGAGGATAATAGATGCGTCAAAGGCTGAGGGTGAGACCCTTGTAATCAAAAGCATCGAGGAATCTAGAAAAAAGGCCCTAGCAGAAGCAGATTCAATTGTCAAAGAAGCCCAAATTAAGTCGAAAAATATTTCGGCACAGGTAAATAATCAGACGATACGAAAGATAATAGACATCTTACTCAAAGGAGTTGAGTGAAGAAACGTGCTAAAACCCGTGCCAATGGCCCGCATGGCTGCTATCGGCCTACGAAAAGATAAGCAGGTTATTGTATCAATACTTCATGACCTTGGGGCAGTGCAATTAGAACCTCTGTCGAAAGACGCGGCCGCTATTTTAAGCAGCGGGCGTGAAGGCGACCCTTACAGAGAGGTAATTCTATCAGACCAGCTTCTCCGAATGAGGGCCTTGAAAGCAGCCCTTCCGCCTTACCCTGTTGTGCAACGACATCAATTTAAATCAACAGAGGAACTTCTACACACAGCTAAAGCTATAGATATAGATAGCAAGGTCGGTTATTTGGAAAGACAAAAGGATGACCTGCTTACACAGTTGAAAGATACAGAGAATAATCTAAGACTTGTCGAAGAGTTTTCGTTCTTTCCTGAAGATCTAAGAATCTTACACTTGTTATCTGCCCACTCCTATTTTGGGCGTGCGCCATCTGAGAAATTTGTGGAATTTAAGAAAGCGCTTGAAGAATGGAAGAAAGACGTCGTTTTGTACTACAAGGAAGACAAAAAAGTTACGCATTTTGTTCTCGTTATTCTTCCAAATTTTCCTACTCAAGTTCTTGCTTCGCTGGTGCAGTCACACAGCATTAACCTCGAACCAGTACCTGATCTTAATGGGAAGCCATCTAATATAATCCAGGATCAAAAAAATCAAAAGAGCGAAATCTCCAACAAACTACAGGCCATAAACGGGGAACTATTGGAAATTTCGAAAAAATATTATGCGACTATTGTAAGCATTCAAGAACAGCTTGAGATAGAAAATAAAAAGTCGGATGTCACGGATAATTTCGGACTGAGTGCAGACGCGCTTGCATTGGAAGGATGGGCACCGAAGTCAAAACTCAAAGAGATTAGAATAATGTTTGAAAGACACACACAGAGTACCACAGTATATGAATTAAAGACGGCGGAAAGGCCACCGACTCTTCTGGCAAATCCCAAAAGATTTCGAGTCTTTGAATCGTTTGTAAGATTTTACTCTATGCCATCTGGAGATGAGTTCGATCCAACTCTCATTTTTGGTCTCCTTTTTCCGGTTTTTTATGGCATGATGCTTGGGGACGTCGGCTATGGAGCTGTCATACTTCTCGTTTCTTTGTGGGTGATACGTCGAGTCGAAGGGCGCAAACGTGATTTGAATATCATGCCTAAACCCTTAAGAAATTTCGCCAAGACAATAGTGCGACCAAGTCAGATGGTGAAGTTGGCGAAAGCAATGATCCCTGGAGCAATCATTGCAATAATCTTAGGATTTATTTTCAACCTGTATTTTGGGTTTCATCTTAACGGCTACCTTTTTCATTATGCACAGGGCCTACATTTCCTACCTTCAAGTGGCGCATTTCTGGACCCCGTTGGAACCTTTGGTTTGAAAAAACTCTTGTTACTCAGTGGCTATATAGGCCTAGGCATGGTATCGTTCGGCCTTATTCTAGGCATCTTGAACAATTTAAGAGAGGGCCAAAAACGACACATGATTGGAAAGGTCGGCTGGCTCTTGTTTGGATGGGGGATAGTTCTCACTGGCTTGGCACTCTTGCATCACAGCCATATCAACCCTATACGTCATGTTCAGGGAGTCGTGTATTTCGGTTTAATATTAGGCGGAATTGGCTTAATGTTCTATGGGGAAGGCGTGCGAGCTGTCATGGAGTTACCCTCTATAATAAGTCATATTCTCTCTTATACAAGAATCGTGGGAATATTGTTAGCCTCCGTTATTTTGGCAGACGTGATTGATTTCATTTTTATAAGGACGCTGCATCACACATTACCCTATATCGTTCTAGGGATAATGATTTTTTTTATTGGCCACATATTTAATATAATACTAGGCGTGTTTGAACCTGGTATCCAGGGAGCAAGATTGCTTTACGTTGAATTCTTTTCAAAGTTCTATCACGGCAACGGAAGACCATTCAGGCCATTCGGAACCAGAAGAAAATTCACTGTTCAACAATATAATCCGGAAGTATCGACCAAAGGGTAACGATAGTAGACGCGCTGATAATTGTTTTTGTGTTCCAACGTAGCTTGTTGTTACCAGTTCACCGCGGCGCCATTCCTGGCTAGTTCTCCGGCAAAAGGTCTATAATTGTGTGCGGATGTAAACTTACTATGTCGCACACGGATTTAGAAACCTATTTGAAATACAGAACTCTCGAAGATATGCTCAAAGTCATAGTATATTCTGCCCAATCGGCCCTCGGGTTAACACCAATGCTCTATCACATCGTGTATAATAGTCGAGAAATCCTCTTTATCCAGACTGGGACTATAGGCGGAATCATTGTGCATTTCGTTAGCCAGGAACGAAAGCCAAAAGAAAAGTTCATTCAATTAAAACGGTTTACCGGCGAATTTAGTTTTGTGGATAGCATTGGTACCGATGCCCAATCGATCTATGTACCGATATTAGAGCTCGAAAGCTCCACACTTAGGTTCCCATCATAATACCGGCTGAGGACGAATTCATTATCATAATATAAAGCAAACACATTTAACATTCAAGCGTAAGAGAAATTTATCGAACTAAAAATTATAAACCAATATCAGCAATACGAATAGCCCTCGCGCATACTTATCAACTTAATATCTTGATAGCTATCAGAAGATCATTTTACAATATCGTTGATCAAATTGTTTTTACCGATCTAGAGCCAGAACTGGCTGATCTCTCATTCAAGTTTTACAAGGAGCAAAAAACGACTTGCGAATCCCACATAATCCGATAAATTGAATAAGAGTACCTCGGATTAACAAAACCTGCACTTGAAAGTAGCTCTGTCCATTGCCGGCAGTGATTCAGGTGCCGGTGCGGGAATACAAGCAGATTTAAAGACTTTCACAAGTCTGGGTGTTTATGGATGCACAGCAATAACAGCGGTAACGGCACAAAACACTCAAGAAGTTTCGCGCGTGTTTGAAGTCACTCCGGAATGCATTGCTAAACAAATTCGATCAGTCATTCTCGACATGCCACCAGATGCTATTAAAATCGGAATGGTCTATAATAAACCAAATATTGAAACTATTCGTAGGATATTGAAAAGGTCTAAGGTCCCAGTTGTACTAGATCCAATCCTGTCTGCCGGTACCGGGGGAAAACTTCTTTTGCCTCAAGCTTTCGAATTTTTTAAGGCAGACCTGATTCCGCTTTCAACTATTATAACTCCAAACCAAATTGAAGCACAAAAAATCACAGGTATTCAAATAATGTCACGAACTGACTCTGTGAGAGCAGCCAGAAAAATAAAAAATCTTGGGGCAAAAAATGTTATCATTAAAGGTAATCATTTTGAAAAAAAGCAAGTCGCTGACATTCTTTTGACTTCTGAGGGTAGACTGATCGAAATTTCAAATTCAAAATTAAGTTCAGAGGAGATGCATGGCTCAGGATGTAATTTTTCTGCCGCAATCACTGCATTTCTTGCAAGAAATTTCAGTATAATCGAGGCTTTCAAGTTGGCTAATAAATATGTGCGGGATTCCTTGCAAAACGCCTTAAAAATAGGCAAAGGGCTTTTTGTTTCTAATCCTTCATCTAGTATCTACGATTACGCCAGCCGATATGTCGTTTTGAGGGGGCTGCACTGTGCTATTGAAGCTATCGAAACATCCGATAATTTTGGCATTTTGATACCTGAAACTCAGTCAAATATCGCATTCGCTCTTCCGGACGCGCGAGAGTTAGATCATATTGCTGCTGTAAAGGGGAGAATTATCAAAATTGGTGACACCGCAAGATCTGCTTCTTCAATGATCGAGTTCGGTGCCTCCAAACATGTTGGCTCCGCACTTCTTGCATACATGACGGTCAACAGACTCGTCCGATCCGCAATGAACATAAAATACGACGAGAAAATAAGAAAAATTACAAAGTCAGTTTTTAAGGTCTCGAAATACGACAGAAGTAAAGAGCCCAGACATATTTTAAAAAAAGAGGGGATGTCAATTTTTTGGGGAATTAAATATGCGCTAGCAAAAAATCCGGTAGCTGAAATTATATATCACGAAGGGGCTGTTGGTAAGGAGCCCATGTGCATCATATTTGCGAGTAATCCTGCAGAGGTCGTCAATAAGATTGCAATAATATTGAAAAAGTATTGAACAGGTAGAGACAGACACTTTGCTGGGGGTACGTAAATATATCTCGTGATAATGATCTAGGCCGTCAATTATTGGATTTCGTCTTCGAGATTTCGGCGCGCTTTATTTGAAGCTTGTATTAGATAGCCTCCGACTGCTCCAACACCGATTCCACCTATTATGAAAATGAGAGGAACTAAATCCATACCGGGCACCACAAACAATGGATTGATATGTGTGAATGCAATCCTGCCTGCAGACATGCCAGCAATCAAGATAATACCAGTGAATATGAGGATTAGTCCCGAAGTACGTCCCGCACTTGATCTTGAGAGTCC
>CAKOFP010000186.1 GCA_933226995.1 Candidatus Nitrosopolaris rasttigaisensis
AGCTATTTCTATTAATTCAATAAGTCGTTCTATTGATTCAGTACGATTTTAGCCTAACAGTTATTTTTCAACTTCAGTAAAATAGCAATATTGACATTTATCTGCTGACCTCTGCATGTCTAGATGTGCAGTAAAACTCTGCTGCACTTATTTGATAAATACAATGTTGCTATATTAGCATTAGGTGAATTATGTATTAATATCAACGAAGTAGAGGAGTCAGCAATTGCCAAGTCAACAGGGAAACAAGATGAGAAGGATATGGCTACTAAGGATTCTGTGCTGTTCGGCGTATTAAGCTCCAAGAGAAAGGTTTCCAAAAGCGAGGCATCTTATAGAGAACAGGAAAGTAGCAGCCCTGAAACGGATTGCAAATGTGCCGAATGTAAATTCAATTTGGGCGACGAAAAAAAGTGTCAGATAGTCGAAGGAGAAATCACAAATAACGGTATTTCAAAGTTCTTCTCACCAAAGGGTGATGGGATGCTGCCTGGAGATATTGTATGGGATTTCATAAAAAAGACAGGAAGAAAACTTGATTACGAGGAAGGATATGTCATCAACAAGGGTGCAGAGGGGTTCCAATGTAAAGATTGCAAATACTACATGAATCCGGAAAATTGCCTCTTGATAAAGGGAATATTTGGACCAGAAATGAGCTGTGGATTTATAGTAAAGATCGGTAACGGAACTGAGATTTGAATTTTGAGGGTCTGATCAAATTTCGCGATCACTATTGTCAGATTTAGGGTACTTGCAATAACCAAAGGGTAATTATTCTTGTTTTATTATGACTCGGCATCTAACAGCGATCTTTGAGCAGGTTCAACGCTTTTATAATCATGCGAATCCAAGATTTTCCTCACTTTGAGCGCTCTTGCAGTGCCAAAACCGGGAATTCTGGCAAGTTCTGCTGCTGAGGCAGTTAGTGCGCGTTGAGGTGTCAAAAATCTTTCAAGCATCCTCACTGCAAGCTTGTCGCCAACACCAGGTAGCGAAGAAAGAATGGAGAGTTGTTGTATTGGGACTGGATTCGTCTTCTTTATCCGCTTTAAAAGAGGACCCTTATTCGTACCTTCCTCTAACGCCCTATTTACCATCGTTACTAGTAATTGTGATGTATATTCTGCGTATGGAGCATTTATTATTGGAATTCTAAAATCCAATGCGACCTTTGCTAGGGTTTCATTTATCAAATAAATCCTTTCATTATCACCAATAATTTCTTCAGCAGCAACGCCAGCACCATCAGACAGATTTAGAATATTTCCTTCTATGATTATCACCGGTTTGGTATAGTACTGAACAAGTTCCGAGCACTGTACAAGCAATCTTCCATCATATACTGAATTTAACAGGTCGTGTATCGTTTTTCTTTCTATTGCAGTTTCCGCAGATATGACATAATCACCCACTTTAAGACGGGCAAAATCTGTAACTGCGCCTGCTTGGCGCAGGAGACCGGGAATCCTACTGCGTCTTTCTCTTTCGTCAACTACAATTCTGACCGGCACGATCGTTCTAACCTTCTGTCTTTCTCCTTAGCTTTTTAAGCTTGTACTTGGTACACACATTTTCTTGTAAAATTTTATCCCTATTGACTGCGTGGTTTTGAACTAGATTCAGTGGCACCGGCTGTACCTTGTGTTCCACGTATCATTTGGTTGATTTTGTTTTCTACCTCCTTAAGGTTGTCCTTCACCCGTGTCTCTTGCTTTGTCAGAACCATCACTCTCGTGTTTGATAATTCTTTTTTCTCCCCGAGCTCCTTTAAGAGATCTTCTTTTTTTGATTTAATTAGCAGAGGGCCTGCACTTTTGTATACTATATCTTCTGTCCCTATCTTCTTTAGCTCTTCTAATGCTCTGTCAGTTTCAACAATTTCTATTTCTACTTGTTGTTTTTGCATCATAATCGCCTGTAAATTCTGCTGAAGCTGCTGCAGACGCGACAGCTGCTCTTTTAGCCACGGTGGTAGTTCCTGTTCGCTCATGATAATACCGTGAATCTGATGGACATCACCAGAATAAAATCATACCGTTGGGCACGGGCCTGAGGTGCTAGCCAACCTCAAACTAGCAACAGTCGAATTTACGAAATCAAATGTATAACCTTAAATTTATAACGTCAAATTAAAACGGTTTTATTTTACAAACCATTTCCATAACCCACAATCCCAGTTCAGCCAATACACTTTATACTTCCCAACCCTTCCTGCCTATAGCAATTGCCGATATATAGAGCGATTGCTACCATTATCCGCTTTACTTGGAGCTCTTCAGAATCTTACTGTGTTTCGGCTCGTTTACTATTGTTCCCCCAACACTACTTCCAGTGCTCGAAGAACCACCAGGTGTTGATGACGAGGCAATAGTACTATTGGTTGGTGTAGCTACGCTTGGAAGAGACGGCGGAAACCCCGTGCCCGTAGTCGTATTAATGGCTAGTTGTTGTGCTTTTCCTGCTACCCCTGTTACATTTACACTATAAAATTTAGTAAAATTGAGGTTTTGGGGACAAGACATTTTGGCAGTTATTTTATTTTGCCCCTGTTTGATTACAGTATATTTTTGAGTAGCTGTAAAAGTCCAATTTGAGTAATCGTTTGCTCCTCCTAGTCCTGTTGGTACCGCTCTCTGGTATGGCCTTATACCATTTATGACAACTGAAACGATACAGTCAGTGGTTGCGTTAGCAGAAGAAGTACCTGAAAGTAGAATTCCACCTAGTGGAACTTGCTGGCCTTTACTTGGCGCATTAATTTTTACGTCGGCTTTATTCGGTAATGCTGCATATGTAGTGTCTATCCATGAGATATCAATCCACAAAGAAAATAAAAGCATAGTCACCATCGTTATTCCAACATAAGTTGCCAGTGTTCGAAAGTTTAATTCACAACATTTTTTCATGCTAAGATTAGATGAAATATCCGTTATAAATTTGCTATATGAGGGATTTTTAATATAGGTAGCCGTATCTAGCTTTTGGCTGCATACAAATACTCAATAAAAACAATTGTCAATCTTGAGAAAACAAGATTGAAACCAAATACATCACCCCTAAAGTGATGGTCAGAGCTAATCTAGTCTGTTACATTTTTGTAGTCGTCTTGGATTTGTTTCCTCGTCTTCTATTATAAAGGATCCAAAGGATTATTGCGATTGTCGAAACGATTGCAGTAGTATAAAGATATCCAGAATATTTATCGATGTGCTTCCAATTAATTCCTAGTTCTATTCCAGCGTACGTGAGCAAAGCATTCCAAATCAGAGAACCAGCAAAAGTATAAACAGCAAACTTGACAATCCCAGTTAATCCGATACCTGCTGGTAATGAAATATACGTCCTTACTCCAGGTAAGAGCCTACCGATAAAAGCAATTTTGTCACCATATTTTTCAAATAATCGCTCAGTGTACTCTAGATGTTTCTTCTTGAATAAGACATATTTACCGTATTTGATAATTGCGGCTCTTCCAACACGCAAACCAAGATAGTATGTAGCAATGGAACCTACTAGGTTTCCAAATGAACCTGCTAGCACCACTCCTACTGATCCCAATTTTCCAGCTGAAACGAGAAAGCCAGAAAACGGCATTATGACCTCACTTGGTATGGGAATCAAAGCACTTTCGAGTATCATGAGAAAAAATATCCCACCATAGCCGAGGTTTGAAATAATTGAGGTTATGAGTTGTACTAGTGAAGTTAGTATTTCGGTTATTGCCATTTTTTTATATTGTCAGTCAGTAAAGGGTCATTGAGGGATATTTTAACTAGCTTTGTTATATATACACTCATATGAAATCAATTGTCCTCCACGTATTTTCATGTTTAAAATGCGTGTGTTTCTTATTAGTGAGCTATTGGAAATGATAACAAAACCATGAAAGTAATTGGATAACGAGCTACAATTCCCCGTAGCCAGTCTGACATCAGCCCACCTTGTCAATTGCTCCAACATTTTCTTAACCATTCATACCTAGCGTACTAAATGGGATCGATGTAGAAAGTTATTTACTACTAGAGGTAGAGTAAGATGGAGCTCCACTTAGTAAAGTGGCGGCATTAGTTGCAGTTCCAGAAGCAGAGGATCGAACATTCTTTAAATAAAAAACATTATTGGTTGGATCAAATCCGAACTGATTTAATAATAATACCTTAAATCCATTATCATGTAGATATTGCATTTCTTGATCAAACAACGGGACGGTAATTGTGGTAGCGGCCTTATTGTAATCTTGTATGTTGTAAGTAAGATCATGATAAGTAATTATAGGAATAGCATTTATTTTGCCATTATTATACGGCACCTGACTGTTAACTTGTTGGATAAATTTTTGAAACATTTCAGAAGGGCCATAATTGTGACCGCTGCTTATATGGAAAAAGCTGTCACTTCTGATATCATATCTATTTGCAAAAGTTAATTTACCATCAGGCAAATATGTTCTACAATCCGTTTGTTGTGGCTTTATATTAGCAAATCCATTACAGTTTAACGACATAAGAGGATATGTACCGGTCCTGGCAAAATTATAATATTTAGATACAATATCAACAACGGACGGCATATTCGATCCTAGATTGAAAGGATACCCAAAGATCGTTGAATCAATGCCATGGCTAGCAAGACATTGCTTAGAACCAGCTATTTCATATATCAAAGCATTCGTCGACATCTTATCGAGTGGTTTATGATCCATAGTATGAGACTGTATATCCATACGATCCTGTTGTAATGTTGCAATATCCTGCCAGTTCATACGTCTGATATCTCCAGAGTTAACATAGTTACATACAACAAAGAAACTAGCCTTAAGCCCATACTTGTCCAAGATGGGTTTGGCATATGTTATTTGGCTTTTCCAGCCATCATCAAAGCCTATCATTACCACCTTCTTGCTACTACTAACACCATTGCTGATATTACCGCCTAA
>CAKOFP010000187.1 GCA_933226995.1 Candidatus Nitrosopolaris rasttigaisensis
GTACTAAAGTTCTCCGTGGTAGGGAGCCCGACGCATGGTACAGTCGCTCCTGGTACGGTCTCTAGTAACGTCTTTTACACTCCAAACACCGGATTTATTGGCACTGATAGCTTTACCTACAAAGCCACAACCAAAAATGGTCTAGCAGGGGGAGTAGACAGCAACATTGCTACGGTAACCATAATCGTAAGTAACGCAACTTCAGGGACCTTAGATCAATTTGGAGTAAAGGAGCTCAATCCATCAAAACCGGGTGGAGAACAATGGTTCTTTAACGGCGCGACTGGTGATCCGAACAACGACCCGAGAACAGGCACACCAAACGAAGGACCACATACCACTTTCACACAAAAAAATCCTGATGGGAGTTGGAAGGTTCAGGCATCTCAAGTACGTTATGGGATATTGACTTCAACTTTCTTCCAGGAGAATCAAATAAAGACTCTTAATCAACATCAAATGGCAGCTCAAGGATACATGTTGAGACCCAATGATTGGAAGAATGTAGAATTAACCGCGTATTTGAGAGTGGTGCATGCTACAGGTTCGAGTACTAACGGTGCTGCGCACATAGAATTCGGAGGGCATGGAGCAAGGAATACTAATGGGGGAACAGTGGGTGGATTTGACAGCAGCTGCGAAGCTACAGCATATCATTCAAATACTTACCTTACAGGAAGGGTCAAATTTGAAAAAGACCTAAAGCACACGGCAGGTTACTCTGTAGAGAGCGCAGATGCTCAGAAACTTAACGCTGTAAATACAGCGGCGTTCAACGGACAAAACTGGATAGGGATCAAATTGGTGTTATATGATATCGGCAATGGTTCAGTAAAGGTAGAACAATGGGTTGATGACCAATCGAATAACATCCAACCAGGAAATCAATGGCGTAAAGTATTAGAAACTATTGATCATGGACAATGGGGTCCGACAAGAGGAAGTATTGGCAGTGCGTGTGGCGGAGGTGAGTTTCAAGTAGCATCCTGGGGTGGACCTATTGCACTATTTAGATGGGACAACATAGACAATATGGATATCAAAAGTGCAAGTGTGAGGGAGATTATCCCTCCTGCCTAGATTTTGTTAAAAATTCGACCACTCCTTGCAAACCTGTTATAAAATGATGTAAGAGTGCTGACCTCGTATTATTCCCTACTTTTTTCTTAGATAGCTAAAAGAATCATGCACGTCCGAGAATACGTTCCTGACCTGCTAATCTGGTCCTACCCGGGGGGCAATTACGAGTCCAATCCATAATTATTATGCTCCTTTTTCAGTTCAAGTCGTGGCGATTTGTGTCTTGTTTACACCATAATCGTATAGAAAATATTACTCGTAGGCAGACGTCTTTTGGAGAGGTGGTCTAATTCCAGAGCCAACCCTGAGAGCACTTACAAGAGCATCCCTTAACATTGTCGTTGGCGTATGGTCAAAGCTTGAAGAAGAGAACTATAACCACTACATTGGAAGATTGGCTGAAGCAGAAGCTTTATCCCGACAACCAGCAAATCCGTGCATCTCAAATCCACCATACATTGGTAGCATTGAAGCATCTCCGGATTTACAACCTGTGAGAAAACCAGCATTTATCTTTGGCGGAATGATACCTCCCCATCTGACACGTGGACCCCCTATCGAAAAGATAGAAGTTCCATGGTTCTAGGGTGAGTGGGCCTGATATCACAGCAGCATTGAAAGAATCTGGCAACAAACTAGTCGTGGCACTATTCTTTCCTATGGATTGACTATGGAACCAAACAAAAAAACTACCGATGAATGGCGTAGGACGCAAGGATTTCTACAAGCATGGACTATCGGCAGATAATCCGTGATCTTCCGATATGTTGGAGTTATCTTTTGGACGTAACTGTCATCAAAGGTAAAACGGCGATTTGGTATGCGAACATGTGATAATTTCAAGCTTGCAAAAGTTCCATTTCCAAAGCCGAATTGATTGTTATTTGCAAGTAAGCCTAACCCAAAAGAATCTGTAATAATAAAATAGCTTATAAGGCGACGACGACAGACTGGATTCGTCGGCGTTTCACTTGATGCAGATGCAGCACTTTCCACTGTGCTAGCTCGCCATTTACAACAAAAGTTAAAGTGTAGATGGAAGAGAGGGTGCAGAACTTACGAAAATATAAATTGAACTAGGAAAAGAAACACACACAACCTAGGTCATTACTATTGCGTTCATTTTGCCAGTTCAATTGGTCGCAGAACATGATTTTCTACTATTCATTATTCTTGCATAAGCAAGTATTCCCGCAATAGACTTACAATCCTCCAGTTCTCCATTAATACATTTTTCGATAGCGGCAATAAGGCTCATTCTTTTTATTTTTATATTTTCATCATCATCTCGAGGTCCTCTCTTTATTCGTATTAGATCTGTCGCCACATATACATATATCATCTCAGTATCGTAGCCGGGTGCTAAATACATTTTAAGCAGTGGAAGCAGCTTTCCAGTGTAACCAATCTCTTCCGCCATTTCCCTTACCGCAGCCTTTTCTGGAGTTTCTCCTTTCTCTATTTTCCCTGCAGGAATTTCTAACAATGTTTTCCCGGCTGCATGCCGATACTGACTTACGAAGAGTACCTCCGAATTATCTATAATCGGAATCAGTCCTACCGAGGGCACATGTTCGACGATTTCCTTTTTAATTATTTTATCACCAAGTACGAACTTGTCAAGCCTGAGCGAAACGTTACCAGTGTATATTTTCTTAGTGTCTATCACCTTCATCTTTCTCTCTTGCATGTTATTAGTCATTACATGATTCTGAAGCTTAAAGGTATTCAAGAGCGCTTGACTAGCAGCAAAGCAGGCTAGGATATCGCAGCATTCGTTGTCAGGGCTAGACAGACTGGACTTATTGTATCCGGATGGAATTTCAGATTATCCAAAAAGTTAGTTTTATATGCCAACTTGATTGTCTGGGATATGTGAACTATCTTGACGGTGAAGGTAACATTATCGTACCCAAATCCGTCAGACCTATTATTGATTATGAAGAAACTTTCCTCGGCACCAAAAAAGGAGCCAAGAAGCAGTTTCGATACGGTAAACTACACATTAGAGAATACAGAGACTATTATATCGTTCACATGGATAAAGTTGATCCAAGGAAAGATCCCATGGGACATTTGTTGATAGATGCACCGGAGTACTTAATCGCAACCATAGCGGGATTGAGAGCGGCAAAGCAAGCCGGCTGTACTGTGTATACAGAAAAAAAAGGAAACAACTCTTTGGTAGAGGGTCTTATGGCAGCATGTCGAGCTGGTACTGTCGCTGCCACATGTACCTACATTGTAACCAGCATTATCAAGCAAATAAATAGGAGCATATAGACCAAATGGAAAATCCAACACAGATTCGGAAACGTGTTAGAGATGAATCAAAGAAGACGTCTGCAACCACTCTTAAAAAAAGCCCTTCAAAAATTCAAGTGGTAAGAGTCGTTTTAAAGCTACTACCATTTATAATTAATTTCAGAAAAGATCGCCGTGAGTGGGTAAAAAAAGAAGGAAAAAATGTCAATGAAAAAAAATACCGGAAACATGCAGAGAAAGCACTAAGAACTTTCATAGAGCTAGGCCCCTCCTATATTAAACTAGGACAATGGCTATCCACACGAGCTGATATTTTGCCCCTACCTTATCTTGAAGTATTGGCTACATTGCAGGATGAGGTCCCACCGGCACCGTTCTCAAAAACGAGACCGATAATTGAAGAAGAGCTCGGCAAAATTGAAAAGATATTTGGGACGTTCGACACAAGAGCGCTTCATGGAGCGAGTCTTGGTCAGGTCTATTTGGCAACTTATAACGATCAGCAAGTAATTGTTAAAGTGAGCAGACCAGATATCGAAAAAGTTATTGAAAAAGATATTGCCATCCTAAAGACCATCCTGCCGGTTGCAACGCGCTTCATCGATCCAAATTTGCGATTTTCCGCTGAAGCCATGCTCTCGCAATTTATTGAAACGATTCATGAAGAAATGGATTACAGAATAGAGGCTGATAACCTAATTACAATCAAGCACAATCTGAAAGGCAATCATATGGTAATCATCCCCAATGTCTTGTTAGAGCGAACAGCTCAACACGTAATTACCTTGCAATATATCCCTGGCATTAAGATTACTGACATCGCGACATTGGATAGGGCAGGTATTGATAGAGAAAAGCTAGTCGTTAGAGTGCATCATATATTTTTCAAAATGCTACTGCAGCACAGCATTTTTCATGCTGATCCTCATCCTGGGAATATCTCTGTAACAAACACTGGCGAAATAATTCTTTATGATTTTGGCATGGTTGGCAGACTAGAAAATGAAACCCGTCTCAAACTAATCAGACTATATCTTAGCTTATTGGAAAAAGATCCCACGAGGGCAGTTAATGTCTTGATAGAACTCGGGACGTTGGAGCCCACTGTGAATCGTTATGTGGTCGAAAAAGCCCTCGAGCTTAGCATTCAGTCATTGCATGGTAAAGAAGTCGATCGAATGGAGGTAAGAGCATTGATGGATCTTGCCAATAAGACCCTGAGCAAATTTCCGTTTAGATTACCCAAGAATCTTGCATTATATATGCGAATGACATCAATCGTGGAAGGAATCTATCAGCATCACAACGTGAATTTACGATTCGTGAAAGTACTTTCACAGCTTCTAGAGCAAGAAGGGCTGATAAGGGAGGCATATATTGAGGAGGTAAAAGATTCGATTAATAGATTTGCTAAGGGTATTGGACAAACGGTGGAGCTTGCTCCCTTGCTAAAGTCGTATCTTGACACACAGCATATTTATGGTGATAGGCGCGAAGCCAGCTATAACTTTTTGGCAGCGAGTGTGTTTGCATCCTCGCTGTTTGTAGGATCTGCTTTAGTTCTTGCTCATAACCCTAATATTGCTTACGGTGGTTTTATCGCGTCAGCAGGGGCATTTGGTATTGCGCTGGCAGCGATTCTGAAAAAAAGATTCTAGAGATCAGACATGCCGAGAGGGGTTATCACAAGTAAGACCAATCATCTCATGAAGCTATGTTCTATCTGACACTACACATGACGGCTGGCTGCTCTATTTGACAGGCCAGCCGCCACATCCATGTGAATCGATGCATTCAGTAAGTAGTTTTTGCTAAAGCAGAGGCGAGGTGAATCAGACCATATTACCTAGAAAATAATTGATCCTAAATATCATCAACTGCATATATTGCTAGTTTAGGTTAGATCACCATTGACAATAAGAACGAATCATTTGTTCATCGGCTTAACATTATAAAAGAGATCAGTCA
>CAKOFP010000188.1 GCA_933226995.1 Candidatus Nitrosopolaris rasttigaisensis
GTTAAACTAACTAACTACGATATATGAATCAGAATAAGAAGGTTTGATAACCGCCAGCTTCTTTTTTTCGGAATTATGGGGAAGTCAGCATTGCAAAAAATGTTGAAAAAATAGTTTGGTAATTGTAAAATGATCCTAGAGAGCGGACATTGCAATATCTCTAGAATCTTTTGGCTTGCCGCCTTATTAGGCATAGGGCACAAACACAATCTTATCGAACCTTCCTAATCGCTAGTAGTCCCGATATGTTAAATATACACCTTCTGCATGTATGGCTATAACTAAATTATTATCCTAGGAATGACTATTTAAGAACATAATAATGGAACCCATCGATGATGTTCTACCCCCTGAGAAAATTGCATTTATAGCATACAACATTGGAGTGTATGAATCAGTACAAAAATTTGGAGGATTAATTACAAGTGGAAAGATAACTAATGGCATTGACGTATCGAAAGTAGCCGAATTGCTCTCACAATCAACTGCCTTTTATGATGCGTACATGATAGCTGGACTCATAAATGCAATGTTATACGATACAAAAGACAAAACTGTAGAGAGGGTATCGCCTGAGCACGTCAGATATGTAATGAGTCAATTAAAGGCTACAGGAGTTTCTTTGCCATAAGTCACGTCTCGTTAATATTTGTCACCACATCAAATCGCCTACTAGCGGCACAAGTAACTAGTAGCATAGATCATAGTTCCTGTGATGATTTGAACGATGGTGAAGCAGAGAATAACGATCCATTTCCAGCGGTTCAAGGGAAACTCCTAATATGAAGGACTATGATACAGGATTCGGGATTAATCTTGCTACCATATCATCGTCAAATAATACAAAAATCAGAAAGAGCAATAATATATGGAACAAAGCGCGGAGATGCATATGCACTAGATGCTGCTAGCGGACACATTCTTTGGAAACTTCCGGTTGGAATTCAGTATAACACAGAAGCCAATGCAACAGCTAATGGTACCGGACCTGTATTGCCAGGTTCTCATGGAGGTGTCGAATACCCTACAGCAAACGATAACTAGACAGCGTATTTTGCTGTCAGCAATATGGGTCCAGATAATTTCTTTTCAACACAGGAAGATTTTTGCCAATTCGTCGTAGATGCACTTGCTGTTTCCTCGTTATCATCAGATTTGGATCATATTAAATATAACAAATCCACACTGGATTGAATGAGTCATGAAGATGAAGTAATAACAGTGAAACTGAGTCATGCAGAATGTAAGCTAATTCATTCGATGTGTGAAAGGTGGCTTGATGACAGTGAAAAGCGATTAGCTGAGGGAAAGATCGTTCATCCTTCCAACGATGTAGTAAAGTCGATTCACAATAAAATAATAGCCTTGTTGTAGTGGACAAGGAATTTGCTCATAAAAAATATTGTTATTTTTGTGGTCGTTCCGACATTCCAAATGCTGAAATGCAGCAAGCTGTGAAAGGCATGGGTAAAGTGCCAAAAGTACATCCATTTTAAGCATCTCGAGGTGCTAACGGCTAGACAGGCAGAGAAGGTTTGGATTTGTCCTAAATTAGCCCGTTTTCGATTGACAAAAAGTGTTGTTCTGTCTTGCAACGTGAAAACATTCATTCTAATCCTTCGATCATAGAAATACGATAATACATTCAATTTTTACTCCGAAGTCCTAAGAGCTTACTCGTCCAGGTCCGTAAAGTGAATATCATTCTCTGCATAGTGGGCTAGGATACAATGTCAAAAAGAGAATCTGAAGAGATCTTATTGCCTACGTAATTATTGGATAGGTAATTAAAGATTTATATACCATTGGTTAGTATACTAACCATTAGCATATGTCGATACAAAGGTATGATTTTGGAAGTAGTATTGGGTATATGATTAATCGGACGGCTAAGGCATTTGTTAAAGCTCTTGATTCTCAATTAAGGGAAAAGGTAGGTGTAACTGTTGGTCAATGGAAGGTCCTAGTGATGTTAGTTGATCAAAATGGTCTTACTCAAAAGGAAATAGCTTACAGATTGGGATTGGAAGGCGCTACACTTATTCCCATTATAGATAAGATGGAAAAGGATAAGTTAGTAGTAAGGAAGGTTGACCCAGCTGATAGGCGAAATAATAGGATCTATCGTACAGAAGTGGCTGATGCTCTATGGGATAAAATGATACAATGTGCATTGAATATAAAGGAAATATCTCTAAAGGGCGTACCAGACGAAAATGTCAAGATCATGAAAGATGTCCTAGAGAATATTTGGCAAAACCTTAGACTTCATTTTGACGTTGATTGTACTAGTATTAAAAATAACCAGAATTTAACATCACCTGTTACGACTGTAAAAAAAAAGATTATCAAAAGAGGTAAGTAATAAAAATGGTAACCACCAAAGAAAAAGATACTCACCACTATAATAAATCAACCTCCGGGACATCTACTTCTGTAAAGATTCCCTCCTATGCATGGAAGGTACTTGCTGTTTTGAGCCTTGTAGCTACTATGGTCATGTATGCAGAAACAATGCTTATTCCAGCTATCCCTGATCTTATCAAAGACTTTAGAACGTCATATAGCATGTCTTCATGGATTCTTACCGCATACCTCGTCTCCGGTGCAGTTATGACTCCGATAGCTGGCAAGTTATCTGATATCTATGGTAAAAAGAAGATTTTGCTTATTATAATGGCAATCTATACGATAGGTGTTTCTGCTGCAGGTTTTGCTAATAACATATACTTTATGCTAGTTGCTAGAGCAATTCAAGGAATAGGGATGTCAATGTTTCCTATTGCTTTTAGTATTGTGAGAGATCAATTCCCGAGAGAAAAGATGTCGATCGGTCAAGGAGTAATTACTTCGATGTTTGCATCAGGTGCTGTGATAGGGTTATCGGTTGGAGGAACTATAATTCAGCATTTTGGATGGCAAGCCACATTCTTCACAATAATACCTATCTCAATCTCACTCTTCATAGTGATCTGGCGATTTATAAATGTCAACCAAAATGAATATGTAGAGCGGCAGCCATTACATCTTCAACAACAGGTAGATAAAAAATCCAGTATCGTAAATCTGAATAGGAGAAATAACGATAACAACTCTTATACTAAAATTTCTAGTAATAAAACTATAGATGTAAAAGGTGCATTAACATTAGCTGCAACCATAACTTCATTTCTACTCGTACTTACATTTCTGGAGACAGGTAACGATAATTCTTCAATTCAGCTTGTAATTGAGTTTCTAGCAATAGCAGTTGTTTCACTTTCATTATTCATAGTGGTGGAAAGAAGAGCGGCCTCGCCATTAATTGATTTTAAGATGATGTTAGACAAGACACTACTTCCAGCAAATATTCTGATAATGATTATTGGGCTATCAATGTTTATGGTTTTTCAAACTATACCGATATTAGTAAGAAGCCCTACTCCAATTGGTTTTGGAGAAAGCGCTACTAACACTGGAAATGTTCAGTTACCGTTTGCTCTGGTACTTCTAGTATTTGGTCCCACCTCGGGCTTTATAATATCAAAATTGGGATCATTAAGGCCAATAATGATTGGTACTATAATAAGTGGTGCAGGATTCATTGGTCTTTTGATGCTACATCAAACAGAAATTGAAATATCTGCGAACCTTGCGATTCTATCAGCTGGATTATCATTGACTAGTGTAGGAGCAATGAATGTGATAATACTCGCTACTCCAAAACAGTATACTGGAATATCCTTGGGTACTAGTATGCTTATGAGAATTATAGGAAGCGCAATAGGTCCCGCAGTAGCAGGAATGTATATGCAGTCTAATCAATCCATATTGATAATAGGAGGAATAACACGTTTGTTTCCATCTACAGAGTCATACAACCTCATATTCCTAACTGCAGCGATAGTATCTATTGTGGGCATAGTAGTGGCAATACTACTACGACAGAGAGTTAGAAAAATAGCCATACCAAATGTTGTCTAGTTGATAAATACTATGGGTCGACGCATGATCAATCAAAGAATTGAAAATGCATTAATCAATAACAATATATCTTAGGGCTGTATGTTCACGTCTATCCATCGTGAACATTTCTCTCAGTCTGTGTGTCTTTTTGACGTTCTTCCCTAATCTCATACCACCACTTCCTATTTTTCTTCCGGTCTCCGTAGACTGTCCTGTCAAAACCGAAATATCCCAGTATTGATTCGGCGGCTTCCAGCAGTATTTCACGATATTTTTCTTTGTCATAATCATGTTCTTCGCTAACGAGATCTAGAGGCATGACCCTGCGAAGTGGATTTTTGTGAGCCGCATCTGTGTAGATGTATTGAATGATATCTCGACGTACCAAAGATTGTCCAGCCTCAGTCAGCTGAAGCGCGGCCGAAACATGTGGAAAAAGACTTCTATACTTGTTTAAGTCCTGTCTCAGCATCTTGGATATTACCAAATCCTTAATCTGAATCTCACCGGTCATGACTATGTCTATAGTCCTGGTAACAAGCAACAGAGCATTCTCGTATCGTTTGGAAAGTACCTCAGCTGAATCCTTGCAATCAAATAGTGTGTAAAGTAATTCGGTCTGAAATTCTTTGATGAAATTAGGTACGTCATGTCTTCTTATCTCTATTCCTCTTGCAATCAATTCGTTACTCTGAGTAATTCCGAAATAATGCTTGAGGGCTTCCATCTTCTCGTCAGCTTCTAACGGAAGAAGCACGAGGAATTTGTAGTAATGTTCCAGGGAAATCAGAAGGCTCCTAATAGATCGATGACCGAAAAATAATATGACAGAGCAGCGAATAGATTTACTGCATACAGCGAAGAATATTTTTGGTTCTACCAGAAACTGTAGAGTCTATGATCCTTACCATCCTTACATCAGACTTGGAATTACTTGGTACACTTAATAATTTTGGTAAGGATCGCAAGGATCGTAAAGATGGTACGCTACAAAGTTTTTGAATACCTTCTGTGGTTTATGTTTATGTTGATCGCGGCATTAATATCATTAAAAATGACGTTACTTGCATTGTTTCCTTGTGGAAAGAACACTTCCACAAC
>CAKOFP010000189.1 GCA_933226995.1 Candidatus Nitrosopolaris rasttigaisensis
AACCTGAACAGTTAAGTCCCTGCGCCTTTTGTCCAGCGCAATCAGATCGTCTAGAGGAAATTCAAATTTTCGGTTTTCTAACATGCTTCTGAGAAGCTGTGGATTTTCCTTCAAGAGTTTCGGGTCAAGCATGCGAGATCACTTTTTGAGCTATCGAAATATGCTCTAATAGTTCATTTATAGTATTTAGTAACGTTTCAAATCCAACCTTGCATGAAACCCAAAGAAGTAAATTATTATCATCATCCCTGGGTGACATTTCTATTGATAGTCCATTAGGAAAGTTAGTGTTATCAGCTATTAACGATCTTAGTACAGCATACATTTCATTTTTTTTATTGAACCTTATTTGAATAAAGGCAGATATTTCAGGAGGAGTTGGTGAATTTGGAGTCAAGTATTGCCCTCCTTACGCAAGACACAAAATCTTCCAGTCTGCTAGATGGGACTTTACACCCTGCGGCTGCCTTATGACCGCCTCCTATCCCGCCAACAGATTCAGCGCATTTTCTAACAACTAAACCTAGATCCGATCCCGATTTGCAGCCGATGCATTTCCTACAAGAAAATTTGTGCATGCCGTCCGTGCTAACGGTCCACACAAAAAGCACTCGATCACCAAGAGTAGGTGATCCGCTCAGTAGGGAAGATACAGCCCCAAGCATCTCCTCAGCCAGCACATTCTCTGCGTTGACAAAAATCGATCGTCCATTGTCAATTGTGCGCCACTTTTCAGTGAGAATCATAGAGATAGACTTCGCAAGAATTGCTCTATAAGTATCGGCAATTTGTTCCCCCTCAGTCAGACAAACATATCTGTCACCCATACAGATTCCAACACCTATACCTGCCCTTCCAGTTCTTCCACATGCATTAAGCAGTGTCGAAAATTCCCTAGCGTCGCGTAATTGACTCCTTAGATCCTCATTGACCAGTGTATATGTATACCCTACTAGGTTTTCTGTCAGGTTCCCTGTTTTATATTTTGAAGAAGTTGCCACAAATTTTACAATGGCGTCCAGGATGATACTTTTCTCCTCTTGCGGAATCTCTGCAAGTACTCGCCATCTACCGTTTTCCATCATCCTTACTCCTGAATTCTTAATCACAGTATAGGCATTTTCCCTGTTCCAAGTTATACCGTCAATATAAGGGAATGATGTAGATGCCAGCGCTTCATGGAGTGGCTTCGTTTCTCTCCCGGTAAATATTAGATCTAAGTCGACGGTAACTAGTCCATGAGACTCGGCTGTCTTTATAATTTCTGAATTTATACTGATAAGTGATTTCTTGTCGCCTTGATCCTGGTTATCCGATATTGCAGATACAACGGCAATGGATGAAAGGTCCCAGTTTCTTTTTTCAATCTGGTTCGCAAGGAGATATGCTAATCCGCCAGAAGAAATCTCCGATCCGCCGTCGATACTGTATTTGAATGCGTTTAGGATTTGTGCTGAGTAAGGCCCAGTCAGCTCTTCGTCAGGAAGTTGATGGTGGTCGATGATTATCCATCTATCGCCAAGTGCATCGTTCAGCGCAGCGCCCAAGCCTGCGCCAAGGTCAGATATTATGTAAAAGTCATGAGCTTCGGATTTCATTTGCTGTATGACAGCAGGGACCAGATCAGAGATGGGCCTTATTACGCACTTAGCACCCAATCTCAATAAGGTCATGGAAATGATACTTGCAGAGATTAAGCCATCTGCATCAAGGTGCGTTATAATGCAAGTATTGCTGTCATCTTCTGCCACAGATCTGATCTTTTCACAAAAGGGTTTTACGGCTTCTTCAAGCCCTCTACCGTACATTGTGTGGTCTTACTCGAGCTGGGCAATAACCGAGGCGTATTTCCAATCTTTGGGAATTTTCTCATTACGCTTATAATATTTCGATAACCTGTGAATCTTGGCTTCGATCAATTCAAGTGAGCGGACGTTTCTGTGATCAGTATTGTGAGTCCTCAAATGTCTTTGTAGTGCTAGAGCCTTCTGTACCAGTTGGTGTAAATCTTCTGGCATATCCTGTTTGATTCCATTTTCACTCCTGATTTCAGTTATGGTCTTATCCATAATCGTCTTCAGAAGAGGTATGCCATATTCGTCTCGCATCCGAGTCCCTATCACACTGGGCGTGAGGCCTTCTCTGGATAGTTGAATAACTATAGAAGACAGCTCCGCTGGACTCGACGTGAGCCAAGGCGGTGCACTTTTGGACGTTGGGCGAACTGAATGAGACTTACCTCGAGTATGAGCATGGATGCGTGCCATTTACTACGAGGAGATCGAACGTATATCTTAAATGTTACTAGGGAACGATGTCCTTATCTTTGACTTTAGCGGATACATCTTTGGTAACTCAAGAAGATACCAAAAAGTTAAATAATCGCGCGCGAGAAAGATTACTTCAGTATGAATAAGCCAATTTTGATGGCTATGGTGGCACTAATTACTCTAATGGGCACTGCATTTGCACTACCTGCAATTCAGATAGCGAACGCACAATACACCGGCGGTGGGGGCGGCCTATCCGTCGGAGGTAGCATTGAACAACAGCTTAAGCTGGCCAGGGAGAAAGTTTCAAACGCTCAGCAAGCGGGTGCATATGGCTCTGGAACTCCCATGCTTGGGACCACAATTAATTCAACGCTACTCTTCATTATTATCATCACTGTAATCTTTGGCGGTGTTGCAGGCATGTTCTTCGTTAGAGCCAGAACCCCGCGTAAAGAGGCCACGACTTAACTCCTCCAAAAATCTTTTTTTTATTTTAACGAGTAGCTGTCACAAAGCAGCAGATAACTGATTTTATGCTGGTTTCATCCAAATTCTTAATTCGGAGTTGTTGCTTGATCACGTTGATTCGTAATCTCGAAGGTCATCCATTTTTAATGAAGACCGGTAGTGAGTAGCCAGAACCAAAATGTATATATCATAGAATCCGTTTTTTGTATAATGATAATGAGCGCTCTCCTAATTCTTGTACCAATGATCAGCACAGCAATTAAAGGACTGCTTATGCAGATTGGACCACAATACGACCCACTATTTTACGACGTATCGATCTACATCTTCGGCACTATGCTGTTCGCTGTGTTTTTGTTAAGCGTCATTGCGTTTTGGCTGCGAAGAAAGGGTCTTGGCGGTGGTGCTGCTAAAGAGAAATGGACGCAGGAGCTAGAAAGGTACTTCGAACGAGAACAGATAGGTCTGATTCCAGACGAAAAACACCATTGGTGAAATCACGCAACTAGTTGGTGCCCACAAACTTCTTTTATTTCGTCTTTTTAACGCATTCTAGAAGCTACGTAGGATTTCTTACGGAAATTCTGGTCCACTCCTAAGGTAAAGTAAGTCCGGCCTTTCTTTATTTATTAAACAAGTCTTTCTTTAGTGATAGCGAGTACTGCAATCTATCAAATTTCGCTGCCCCAAGGTTGAAAGCGTATCTATCCGCATATAAATTGCGCCGGGCGGCAGGACCACTCCTCGCATCAAAATCAAGTTCCGTTCGTACCTCTTCAGCAGGTCTCTCTATGTAGTATCTTTATTCTTTAGATCTGCTACCTTGCGATAGGGTGTTGATGCATTTCAGTGGAGGTCTACAAAGA
>CAKOFP010000190.1 GCA_933226995.1 Candidatus Nitrosopolaris rasttigaisensis
GATAGATCTAACACAAGTCTTAGTTCATTTAAATAAAACAAGAAGGGAAGGGTACCTAAGTAAGATGTAAATGAGTTATATATACGATCATAACATTAGAAATATGATATCCGAATGAAGAATCGATCTGTACCAAGATTTCTCAATATCAGAAGTCATAACTGGCTTAGGAGACGGTGGCTTGACTTCAGAAACGGTCATGGTATTTATTTAATATTTCTCATGACATTCGCTAATTTCGTAACGATTCAATACCAATTGCTACTTCAGAGAGTACCCGCTATTCACGCACTCAATATCAATATTTGGATGTTCGCCTTAATTTTTGTTGCAATATATCTCCCCGTCGGCATGATAATTGGATACTGGCATAGGAAGAATCAATTCAGTGTTGAAGCAGAAGCTTTGTTTAACCAGAACCAAATAGGTGCAACAATAAATCTCTTTTTGATTGATTTGATTGATGGAAAGGTGACTGAGGAAGAAAAGCAGCACATGCGAAAATACCTCTTAAAAATAATGAGACAAGCTGATAGGCCCTATGGTGGAGTAAAGAATGTCGAAGGTCAGCTCGACAGTAATTCAAAGTTAAATATACCAAAAACATAGTAACACAAGAGAGAATGCAATTCTAAAATAGACCATGCGAATTCTACATGTCTGGGATCAGGCGGGGGTAGCATTTGTCCTGGCAAAATATCAAAGATTGCATGGACATGATTCGAGGGCAATCATGGTCAGAGAATACGATAAATACGGAATTGGTAGATTTTACAACGAGTATGTTATTGAGGCTACATTAGAGGACTTTGCTGAAAAAAGCATACGCGAATCACGCTCTGCAGATATTCTACATATACATAGCAGGAGCGACTTGGTTTTTAAGTTCCGAGAGGAATTTGGAGATTCAAAAAGGATCATCCTTCACTATCATGGAACGGATATTCGCGGAATAAAGAGACAAAAACTACCGCACAGATCGAAACTATCTGACTTGGCTGTTAGAGGCATATTTACATACAGAAGGGTGAGAGACGCGATACTGGAAAAAAAAAGGATTCATTCGCAGGCTCAACGTCTGGCAGACGCAGTCATTGTTTCTACGCCAGATCTATTACCTCTTGTTAGTAACGCTATTTACATACCAAATCCGATCGACATGGATCATTTTAGACCTGAAAAGAGTTCTTCAAAACCAGAAAGGGCACTGACTATGGATACGGAAGCAACAGATATACGACTTGCACTCAACTATTGTAAGAAGCAGAATGTCGAGCTAGACATTGACGTTTACAATAGGATCAGAGATCCGATCATGTACGGCGACATGCCAGCTTTTTTGAAAAAATATGGACTATACATTGACGTAAGATATGTCGATGGCAAAATCCTAGAGAATTTGAGCAAAACTGCCTTGGAGGCATTAGCTTGTGGTCTTGACGTTTTAGATTATAAGTTGAACCGCAGGCATGGTTTGCCTGTTGAGTATAATCCAATGAATGTTACTTCTCGTCTCGAAACTATCTATTTGCAATAGAAGCAAGCTAACAATTTTTGCACTGACGATTCGTTCACTTCAATCTCCCTATGGATAGATGCATGAACAAAATTCTACTGACAGAACACACCCGATCTTCACTAGCTAATATCGGAGTTGAGATCACATAGTGATATTTTGAATGTTCTACTGAAAACTCCGAGATGCCTCTATGGTGTGAAGCTGTTCCAACTTTTCATCAAGAAATTTGGTGTCACCCTTATTCGACCAATGGATAGCCCATTTTATAATTCCATCTGGATTCTGCAGGTATTCCTGGTATTTGATTACCAGTCTTTTGAGTTCTATTATTTTCAGCCCGACTTCTTGAGATCTAAGTTGATCATCCGAATGCTCAGGTCCCCACATGGGAGTAGTGGAATAATGTGGAGGTTTGTATATATTACCTCGTGGTGGTTCTCGCGGGCCGTTTCCAGACATTAACCTATCTCCTGCAGAGTCAGCTACTGTCGCAAGTCCAAATCCACTGTTAGAATTGTGAGCCCGCCATTTTTGGTGATGTCCATATGATAAAGGCTTACTGGACATGTATCGGCCTGTTCCTCGTCCTACTATATACTCAAGCAGGGGAACAATTTCCCCTTGACCGCGGTGTTTATTATTATCGTGTCTTGTTGCGCTTGTGCGCCTCGTAAAAGGCTGCGAATATGTGGCACACACCCAAGTGATTCTACCCATCTTAATCTACATACTTAGAGTCTTATTGTTTTTAAAATTTAGTGTTTTTCGAATTTGAGAGTTACAAATCAGTGTCACGCAGTGCAGCATTCTGTACTAGTATAGAGCTAGAAAATAGATCTAGTTTTTTTAGGCCCGACATTGACCACTTGACTGTGTTTCACTGGAATCATTTGGTATTGGTATGCACGGGTTGCCATAACAGTTAGGCCAATTGTCAATATGACTCGCAAGCAAAAATCTCTTATTTGTTAATAATCAGATACCCTCTCTCACGATTATCTTCCCATAGCCTATTTGACAATCACTTTACGACCCATTTTTTGTGATATTTTTTGAGCTGCAACTGCCGACCCTAATGCTCCCAAATACAATCCAACTCCGATAAGCAAGTTACCGTTAAAGCCTATTATCATGGAAGATGTGGCAGTTAGAACCGTTCCTACTACTGACGCAATTACGTTTACGCCCCAAAGGAGTGTGATATCTTCATCACGAGAGCCAGAACTAGAACCACCACTTCCTTCGCTACCATGCAACTCTTGTTTTAAGCGGCTGGAAGCAGAAGATGAAGAGGCCATCCTAGTAATAGATGGAAACTGAAATCCCATAAGAAAACCAGTAGGCGACAAGAGTACAAAAGCCAGAGCAATCCTCTCTGGCAACTGCCAAACTATTCCAGATTCTATGATCCCTTGCAGGAAAACATAGTAGGCTAGCACTATTCCAGCAAGTGGTGGTATAGATATCATTATTGCCTTGTATGGATTTTTATGAAATAGCTTTCCACTCAAATATGCA
>CAKOFP010000191.1 GCA_933226995.1 Candidatus Nitrosopolaris rasttigaisensis
CTGCGGTAGTGTTACATGTTCTTAGGGCTTCATGGATTCGAAATGTTCGTGACCAGTAGCATCTCCTCGAATGATGGGGGCAGTTTTGTTGTTGACCGCGGAAAGTGGTCATTAATAAAATAAACTCTGTCATATCTATTTGAAAGATGGGGAAGAAGAGGTTAACTCTATTCTTGCGACCATGCTGTTGACAAAGGGAGGAAAATTGGATGGTTTACTTACTTTTGTAAATTCACCTTTTTCTGAATAGTACGAATAATGAATGTTATAGTTTTCAAGATTTAGAGTCTTTATGTGTGGAATCCCAGATGAATTATCTACTACAGATATTGTCTTATTATCGGGAGAATATATCTTCATAAAGTCAGCCATCGTCAATCTAATGGGCCGTATATATTCAATGTGGATAGTAGAGCCTGGTGCCTCAGTATGAATCACATGTAAACATTGTTTTCCATTAACCGTGGTATTTCCGACTCCGGCGGGCAGCAGATTCTGTTTGCCGTCAACGACAACTTGTACTCGTGGATACAGATTAAACTGATCTGCGTTCTGTGATCTAAGACATATTTTCGTCGGTATGGGAGGCGGGGCAAAATGTGGAAGTATAACTAATGCTACGAGCAGTGAAGCGCCCATAGCAATAGGTGGTATCAGGACTTCTTTTTTTCCTAGTCTTTTCGGTGCCTTTTCTTCTTTAACTTTACGTTTGGGCATTACAAATTTACCGCACCATAAAAGAATCGCGTGCGGTATTATTAATATTCTCTAGTCAGTGTGAGATTCCAGGTTGATATAGAACAGCTTTTTATTGTTGACAGCCAAGGGATGGATGAGAAACATGCAGATAGTTCAGCTATCAGATATTCACATTGGGAGCCTGTTCAATCAAAATGTTTTTGACACGCTAGTGGAGGAGATCGAGAGCCTAAAACCTGATGCTATTATTATTACCGGCGATCTTACTGACGATGGATTACTCTTCCAGTTCGAACGTGCTCAATTTGAAATTAATAAACTCGCTTGTCCTAACAAGATCGTTTTGGCAGGAAACCATGACTACCGACATACAGGATATCTTGTTTTCAAGAAATTCTTCCCGTCAAAGCAAATCTATGAACTAGAAGACGAGGTACTAATTGTGACACTTGGCACTGCTAGGCCGGACAGAGACGAGGGGGAGGTAGGGTATAGGCAAAATAAGTGGATGATTGAAACCTTGGCTAAATATGAGAACAAAACGAAGATTATTGCAATGCACCACCATCTTATTGGTATTCCAGACACGGGGACAGATAAAATTATCATTTTGGATGCAGGTGACACTTTAATGGCCTGTCTTCAATCCAAAGTCGATTTGGTGCTTTGCGGTCATAAACATAGACCTTGGGTGTGGAACTTGGGATCATTGGAGATAGCCTATGCGGGAACAGCCAGTTCAACACGGTTCAGAGGATTTTTCGAGAATGCTTATAATATTTTAGATGTTAGGAACGGAAAATCCCAAATCGACATAAAGATAGTTGGCGGTAAAAGGATGCCTCTCTTAAAGCTAGTAAATGAATATAAGCCATTTTTGGAAACTGAAGGGTCTTGACTAGCAGAAGTATGAGGTAAAATAAATCCTGCTGACACAGAGAGACGAGCGGCAGTAGACATCTCGACCTCTAGAGTCAGAGAATATTTATGTCTCGCTATCTCGGGAAAATAATCAGCAAGCGAGACCGTTGTTGTCTATTCATATTGATGGTGCAAGCCGAGGTAACCCCGGTTATTCAGGGATCGGCATTGTGATCACTAAAGATAACGACAAAATCGCGGAGTATAAAGAATTCATAGGGATGAAGACTAACAATCAGGCAGAATACATTGCATTGAAAAAAGCGCTGGAAATTGCCTCCTCCCTTGACGATGAAATCACAGTTCTGTCGGACAGTGAATTGGTCATAAATCAGAGAACGAACAAATACAAGGTAAGAAATAAGCAACTAAAGCTGCTATTCAGGGAAATCTCAAATTTGGAGAAGTATTTCAGAATAGTGATTTACAGACATATTCCCAGGGAAATTAATAGATATGCAGACTCATTGGCTAACCAAGCAATAGACGAACGAATTAAATATAAAAATGGCGGTACGTGAATTGACGGCAGCCGTGAGGACTCAGAGTTGATCCGATTTTGTTTCACAGAATATGAGGAGAAGGCATTTGACTGAGCTGCCATTATTTCATCGTAGAAATGCTCATCATGTAATATAATAGCGCGCGCTGTCTAGTCAACTCTCCATGTTTATTTTATCTTGTTGCGCATTATTATTCTTAAGGTGTATTATCAATATGTTGCACTTTGCCAGACAGAGGTAAGAAATGGTACGTAACCTATTAACCAAATGGAAATATCTGCGTGGCGCGGTGTGGATTGTTCTTTGATACGGATTCGACATAGGCAATTATGTGGTTACCAGCGGTATTCTAGTTAAGAACTCGAAAACTGTGTTTATTACATTCGATACTTCTTACCGAGCAAAGTCGATTAAATTTTCTTTGTGATGGTTATAATGTCCTCGTCGACGAGCAAATGATCCGTTCCTACTTTCTGCCCACCAAATTTAGCGCTCTTACCCCATATCTGGGCGTATTTAAAGTCCCTGATCATACTACGATGTATCTTGTTGCATACATCCCCAACATTAGATCCGTTTTGCATAATCATAGGTTGCTTAAAGTCGGTTTCTTTCCCCTTTTGGTGCATGTAAATTCTAATGAAATCTAATTTTTTGTATATTTCTTCTTTGAGAGCATCGATATTCACGTCTGCATCTGCTGAAATCGGAATAAAATTACTTCCAATTTTTGATTGCACTTCTCTAACAAAACCCTGGTTTACGAGGTCTATTTTGTTCAATACCGCAAGGGACGGAATGTAAGATCGGTTGCCGCTCAAAACATCAATTAATTGATCGTCTGATAATCCTTGTTCTCTTAACACCACTCGACAATTCCGGATGCCGTACGTTAGTAAAATCTCTTGGACTAGTTTTTCAGATATCTTGATTGGAACCAAGATGTTAACTGAGAGTCCGCCTGAAGACGCTTTTTCTATTACAAGATCGGGAGGTTTTTGATCGACTCTGATACCAATACCGTACAGCTCCTTTTTTATAATTGCCAAATGGTGTGGTTGGAAAACATCCAGAACAATTAGGACTAGGTCTGAACTTCGAGCGATAGACAGTACTTTTTTGCCCAGTCCTTTTCCGGCGGCTGCTCCTTCTATAATCCCAGGCATATCAAGAATCTGAATCTTTGATCCTCGATAATGCATCATTCCGGGAACAGCTGTAAGGGTTGTGAATTGATATGAAGCAACCTTAGATTTAGCATTAGTCAACCGATTAAGAAGAGTAGACTTTCCAACGCTAGGCAATCCGATGAGAATTACAGTGGCATCTCCGCCCTTTCTTACGTCAAAGCCTGAAGATCCTCCTCCTGCTGATAGTGTTCTTCTCTGAGTGTTTTCCTCCATTTCTCGCCTGAGACGCGCCATTTTTGCTTTTAAGAGGCCAACATGATGTTCCGTCGCTTTATTGATCTGTGTTTTGTGAATCTCATCTTCGATAGCTTTTATCTTCTCTGGTATTCCCAATGTGTAAAAATACACAACAATTGGACTATTATCAGTTTAGCTTTGCAGATGAGCCGAAACCGTGTTTTTACTCGCTAGTTATATGTTGGTCTAAGGGCCTTCCTGGAAACAATACTTTCAATATTGATACGAATACTCCCCGGACAAAGAGGCAGGTGGTAACAGAACTATATTTCGTTGACTTTATCGATAGGTAATATGCTAACGTGCGAGACCTGCGGTAGAATCAGATTTTAGTCATTGAACTTTATTTCTTCAAAATCTGTTTGTAATGAACGTTAACTGGTTATGGAGGGAAAAGAGAGAGAAAGGCAAAAAAGGAAACTGAAAGAAATGGAATGAAAATAAACAATTAATCGGCATATACATTTCATTGTTTGCAGATGGAACCAAATTGTACGCATAACTGCGAGTCTCGTTGTCATCTAACTATTCTTGCTTTACACCACACTTTGTACAATATCTCGAGTTCACCTTTATTTTAGATCCGCACTCTATACAGAATTTACCATTCTTAGGGTTCGAGTTATCTGCACTTGACGGAATAGATTTTGACGCGGCTATTCCTTCTTCAGGAAAGTCATACAGCTTGGTAACTGCCCCAGTGGGTTTGAACGTCTCATTAGTATCGGGCATTAACTCAAGGAAGGAGGCTTTGTTTTTTCTTAGTTTTTCTTCTAGATAGAGCGTCAGGCGTGGCACTGCGCCTTCTTTTCCTCCAGGGACATCGACTTGTTCCCCAAGCCACATAGCAAATTTCTTCAGAGTCATTTCGGGAGTAGAAAAAGTAAGGGAATGAGTAGACATGTATTCTTCCGTCGCGGCCCTAGCATTGAATACTTTCATCAACCGATGATATTCTTTTCGTGTTTTTAATTATTGCGAATTGCCACATTTATTGCAGAACTTTGCCTGGTCAGGAATAGTGGATCCGCAGATGATGCAATTCTTAACCTTCGCGGACTTTGTCGGGCTACTAAGTGGTGTCATTTGAGTAGAATCGGCGACGACGCCAGCAGTTTTTCGAACGTCTACCAAGCCAACTCCTTCTATGTCGCGGTCCGTCTTGGAAGGAGGGGGAACAGGGCTATGTCCTTTAGAGAGATTTGTTTGGATTGCTAATTTGACTTCGAACAATACCTGGATAGCAATAAAATTTAATGACGTCATTCCAATGAGATAATCGGCCAACTTGGCTAGGAAATCTTTTTCATTCACGTTTCCTTTCTTATAAAGTTGAGTTGCATCGATGAATGCTTCGTACTGTTCCTGCGTGTCGTCGGTGAGCTGCTTTAGTTTCTCTGCTACGACTCTCAGGCTGTCATCGTTGGCGCCAACGGACATTGCTGGAACAGTTTTTGTTTGAGGGACTAATAAAAGTTTGAACCTGAAGTATCCTTGGAAGAATTCAGGTCAGACTGAAATCCTGTCACATACACACATACACACCCTGGATGACCGCCAATAAGATAGTTCGGAGCCCATAAGAGCCCTGCTTGAATGACGTCTAGCTTTTTGGACTTTTTGTAATCGAACCCGAATTCGTAAATAGTGTTTGTCGTACCGGGTTGTTAAGAATAAAAAATCAAACAACATATTAATATCTATACGCTCAAGTTGACGACTGGTTGAAGGTGTTTTCCGATGGAGGGATGGTCTAGACTGGTTATGATACCTGCCTTACACGCAGGGGGCCGTGGGTTCGAATCCCATTCCCTCCATAGACTTAATCGTACTCTCGTCTGTGGTTGGTGAAAACACGGACGCGAAGATATTCGGGTTCAAAAGGCTTAAATTTGAATAATTTTTGACAAATATTGAATGAGTAGTTCTGAGAGTCTTGGAAGCGTAAGTTACGAGTGTATGCGATGCGGGACGCCGGTGACTGTGGAGGATTTATCCAGATTGCCTGAAATCAAATGTATTTGCGGCTTCCGTGTATTTCGCAAGTCAAGACAACCAATTGTGAAACAATTGAAGGCTATTTAGCAGCGCCTGAAATATAATTTATAGTACTAAATCCAGGCAATTTGATATCACCCGTGATACAGGAGAATGAAAGCTTCTTATATCATCTCCTAGAATAAAATACATGAAAATTCGCTGCCCCGATTGTAAAAATGCGGCAGAACTTTCTGATGATTTTTCCTTTGTACGGTGTTCTGAATGTTCGCTTGATATGAGTTACGGAGAATATGTGAAATATGTGGCATATAAAGATGCACGATACCGCGATATCCTTGATGATTACAAACCAAGAAATTGAAAAAAGGCTTCCCATGTTGATTGCAGATGCTTTTTGATTGCTGTAGTCTTTCCCATCCGAAAAGCCGTCGTGTTGCTCATCCAACAAACAGTCGTCCTATGGTCGGGCTTCAGACGTTTATGACGGTTTATCAGACCTGAACCAGCTGGAAGAAGAATTAAAGCATTTTAATTACGTGTTACTAATCATTTCCCTGCATTATTGCAGAACCAGCGCTGAATACAGTTTCTGTGTGTGAGCCCTAAATATTTTTCAGTCTTTTTACCATTGCGCACCGTTCCTTAGGTTTTCTTTTTGATTGCAGAGACAATTGACAATATATCTCTGTCTTTAATATGATAGTTATTCGGCAGTCTCAAACCATCCCGTATATCAATAGCATAAAGCAAGCCTTTAACTAATTCTGTATGAATCTCCCTTGCAAGATCTTCAATAGTAGATCCCGATTTCATTAGGTACACATCTGGTAAAATATTCCCGTGTTTGTCTGATAGTTTACTTGTGTCTGCAACAGGATATACAGCATTCATTCGTAGGAGCTTGAACACAGTTACGTTTATAGCAAATTGAACGCCGGTCCGCATATATTCACCGAGTATATCTTTTCGGATGAAGTTTAAAGCCCACTTTTGTTTATCACTCAGCTTTTGCTGATCTTTTATTTCAAATCGCTCGTCTCCCGGTAGATATTTAATCATACCGCGAATTTCTGCTCGTCTTAATGTGAGTTCAGCATCTGCGCTGCAGGGAACGATTATTGTATCTTTGTATTCTTCTCTTAGCCTCTTGAAATTTTCAGATGCATAATGCAGATCTACCTTATTGGCAACAATCAGGGTAGGCTTTGATATGTCCCTCAAACTCCATGAGAAATCTTTAGCCTTTGCCGGTTCCCAGTCATCAAACTTAACCCCTAGAAGATTATTAACCTCGAGAGCAAATTTGACGTGCTGCTCTCGTACTCCAATACCTCTAAATATGTCCGTTATAGCGGCTACCTCTTCAATCCCTGAATTGATTGATCTTGAAATCTTGTCACGATTACCCTCTAGGAGCTTCAGGTACCACATTACCAACTCTTCTTCTATGTCAGCTATGTCTGCGATGGGATCGCCAGTACCCGGTTCTGCTATTTTTCCTGATGCATCAATACCTCCAGAAACATCAACTATATGTAAAAGTGCATCGGATTGAGCTGCAATTGAAAGAAACTGGTTGCCTAACCCCTTTCCCTTCCATGCACCCTTTATTAATCCAGGCAGGTCGACTAGTTCGATAGGAATAAACCGCCAGCCATCTAAGCAACGAGAATTCTTAGGATTGTCCTGGACGTTTAATTCTTTGTGAACGCACAGAGTGATTGCATTCGCGTTTCCGATGCTTGGCTGCTGGGTTGTAAACGGATAATTGGAAATCTCTCCGGTTCCAAGCGTAGCAGAATTAAAAAAGGTAGTCTTTCCGGTGTTAGTCTTGCCTATTAACCCTATCTTTATCACTAACAACGAATCAGTCGATGCTAATTTATTCTTCACTAATGTGTCATTATGGTAAGCGTTAGGAGGTACATTCTGTGGTGGCAGGAACACACATAGAATAGATAGTGTCCTTGGCCTAGATATTGGACTGAGCCAGATAATATAATTAGTTAATTAATTAATTAGGTTCTCGTTCACCAGTTATACGCCAATCCTTTCCAATAATTCAAATACTTCATTGTTAGTCGGCGGTTCCGAAGTTTGGCTTCTCAGGTAGAGTGAAACAGTCGCATTAGCGAATGTCAATCGCTCTGTGGCATTCAACCCAGCAAGGTAACCGAGTATGTCAGCAGAATCCCAGGAATCACCTGCCCCAGTCAATGTCCTCACGTCAACTTTGATTGCACGGACAAAGCTGGTTTCCTTTCCATTCGACCATGCTGCTCCTTTTCTAGTATGCAAGTCAACGCTGATACCAATTTTTTCTGCAAGCTGCCTGACAGCATTTTTTGTATGGTCTACAATATCTTCACTAGTAAGTTCAAGATGTTCGAGACCCGCAACTGCTGCAAGGGAATTATATTCGCTCTCATTTATACTTAGAACATCGGTGAACTCTGCAATATATTTAAGTGAGTCTCTAAAGTCTTCTTTCCTAGTTTCGATATCTGCTGGGTCAATAAAGTGAAGAGACATGGGAGAATTCTTAAACGCATGTTCAGCCAATTGTGTTCCCTTTAGATTGCTGCCCCAATTGACGACTACCGCAGCATCAGAATTTTTCAAATAATTCAGGTGGTCTGAAGAATTAACCATGTCTGGACCAAATTTACTGTAGTCTCCAACGTCGCTTATCATTATATTGACCCTGACATCTCTTTCGTTAAGCAGTTCAAATGCGGTGGTACTGCCGTGTCTTCCGGTTGTAACCAAGAGGTTCACGTTCTCTCCGAATCTCGAAAAGGTCTGTCTAAGGATAGCTGCTCCGATGTCATCTGCCATGGTAAATAAAGCGACCCTTGCACCTAGTTTGGCTAGGCAATATGCAACATTAGCCGCATTTCCTCCCTTAATATCGGCAGTTGGAACACCTCGTATGCTGCCACCACCGAGCCTGGCTTTGTCATTAATGCTGTTAAAGAATTCCTCTTTTGATCCTAACTTTATAACGCGGTCAACGAAAAAATCAGGCATTACAACAATGGGATTCATATAGGAGTAGTAAGCCTTTATTTTTTCTGATAAAGGAGATCTAATTTTCTGACACCCAAACAGTCAGAATGCTGCTACTCTTTTATGTATATATCTTAAGCCGTGACAAAGTAGACGTGTCGCGTTTACCTTCGTACCTACATCTTTTGCTTGAGGATACTTGTTTTTTAAGCAGATGCTCGGTTAATAATGGTACATATTGATGGATGAATGAACCCGCCACCACCACCCCCAGTAGATGCAGCAGAGTTCGACGCTCACAAAGACCTGAGCGCAATAATCATCCAGTTCTTATGCAGAAACAAAGAAAAAGGTTTTTCAGCAAAGGAGATTGCAGAAGCAGTAGGACTAAAGGAAGAAGACGTGAATAACTCGATGGTGAAGTTAGGTCTGACCGATCTTTTTAGTGGGCTTACAGGCGGCATGATTTTGCGCAAACGTGGTTCGAATTCAAAGAACAAAGAAGTGGTTATTAAGATAGAAGATGTTACAATCAACGGAGTAATTTACTACCGATGCGTTGAGAAAGGCATTTGATAATTTGAACGATATGAATTGGAAGGTACGCTGCGACCTAATATTATTCTAAAAAAAGAAGATGTTTATTGCGCTCAACTAAACGTAAAGTAGGATTATAGAATTGGTGAGCGCCTATGGCATTTTTATTCCATGTCCATGCCACCCATGCCACCCATGCCACCCATGCCACCACCAGGTGGTCCGGCAGGCATTTTAGACTTGCTTGCTGCGATGACATCATCTATGCGTAAAAGCATAGTGGCCGCTTCTGTGGCAGATTTTATGATCTGTTCCTTGACGACCAGCGGCTCGAGGACGTTTTGCTTATACATGTCGGCCACCACACCGCCTCTCACGTTGATACCTGTCCATTTAGCCCCCTTCGATTGTTTTGCACGCAGCTCAGTCATGGTATCAATTGGATCCATACCCGCGTTCTCAGCAAGGGCAAGTGGAATTGTGTCGAGCGCATCTGCGAATTTTTGAACTGCAAGCTGGGCACGTCCTTCTAGATTGCTTGACCACTCTCTCAACTCACTCGCGATATATGCTTCGGGAGCACCCCCGCCAGCGACTATCGCCGGTTTCTCAACTACATCCTTAGTTACCATCAGAGCATCATGCAAGGAACGGTCTGCCTCATCCACTACTCTTTGTGATCCGCCCCTAACCAGAATCGTAACTGCTTTGGGATTTTTGCACCCTTCTATAAAGACCCATTTGTCAGTTTCCACCTTACGTTCTTCAACCAACTCCGCAGAACCCAAATCCCTAGTGACTAGGTCATCTAGATTATTTACTATCCTCGCACCAGTTGCCTTCGATAATTTGAACATATCGCTCTCTTTGACGCGCCTTACTCCAAGCATGCCTTCCTTAGCAAGATAATGCTGCGCAATATCGTCGATGCCCTTCTGACATAGTACGACATTGGCGTGAGCAGACTTGATTTTTTCGACCATGGATTTGAGCATCCTGTTCTCTTCATCAAGGAACATTTGCATCTGCTGAGGGTCATTAATTCGGATCTCAGCACTCATCTCTGTCTTTTCAATTTCAAGAGCAGAAGTTATCAGCGCTATCTTTGCATTTTCGACTCTCTTCGGCATACCTGCATGAACAACTTCCTTGTCAAGCACAATCCCTTTGATGAGCTTGGTGTCACGCATAGAGCCACCTGCTTTCTTTTCCACCTTTATATTATCTAAGTCTACCTTTAGGGCATCATGTCCGCCCTCCTCGGCGATCTGCTTAATAGCAGTAACCACGATTTGACTCAAAGTGGGGCTGTCTTCAGAAACAAGCTTGGAATCCATGCTTGTCCGCGCGATTCTTATCAATAGTTCTTTGTCATTTACGTCTACTTTAACTGCAATTTTTTGTAATAACTTCAATGCCTGCTCAGCCGCTGCTGTATAACCGTCTACAATTACAGATGGGTGAACATCCTTGCTTATCAGATCCTCAGCTTTTTCCAACAAGGCACCTGCGAAAATGACTGACGAAGTTGTTCCATCGCCAACTTCATTGTCAACAGATTTCGACACCTCAACCATCATCTTTGCAGCAGGATGCTGTACATCTATTTCCTTCAGAATAGTCGCACCGTCATTTGTAATCGTTACATCGCCCAGCGTGTCGACCAGCATTTTGTCCATGCCCCGCGGGCCCAGACTAGTCTTCACGATTTCTGAAATCAATTTTGCGGCCGAAATGTTGTTTTTTTGTGCATCCTTACCTTTATTTTCTCTTGTTCCTTCCTTTAAAATTATTACTGGCATTCCGCCAGCTGTGGTTTGAATTGAAGCCATATTCATTTTCCTCTAGTAGAATGTTAGAACTTTTTCTCATGCCCCTTTTATAGTTTTTCACATATCCGAGCCAATTGCTTTTGTTTGCTGCTGAATTTATCTCTAAAGCTAGTCACGTTTATGATAAATCTCTCATGTTTTCCTTCGCCGATTCTTTCGAGGTTATCGGACGCCTCAACGTCAAATAAGATTCTTCTTAAGTCAGCCGATGCAACTTTCGCCTTGAAAACCACACTGGCACCCACAGGAGTGGCTGCTAAATGTCGAATGTTTACAAGAGTCCCGACAGAATCCCAATCTATGAGGGGGATAAACTGCTCCTTTAGCAGTAACCTGCAAGTTTCTTCCATCTCGGATATCATCGAAGGTGTTGAAAGTACGTTCTCCCCTTCCCACAGAAAACTCGTTGTTTGAGCAGAACTAATCCTAATCGTTCTCTCTTTTGTTGAGCCAACTTTTATTGCAAAATTCATCTAAAATATGCAAGACAGATAAAAAATTTAAATTTTGTCAAATCTATCAGATGAAAACTGTCTCTCATTTCATTTTCTATGCCTACGCGCATCTGCCTTTCTCTCATTTTCTTCCCGCACGTGATGCAACCTGTCCTTTTCATGCAAGAACTCCTTGCCGCAATTATGACACTTCGGAACAGATTGGCGATGAACATTTTTCAGATGCTCTATTAGATCGTCTAGTTTATTGAACTTCTCATGACAGTGTTCACATGGCTTTCTTTCAGGAATAAACAGGATCATACTTGTTATCTTAGTCAGTTCACCTCCTATTAAGCATCTGCTCGCATCTCCCAAACAGATGCTAGAAAGATAATATCAGCTATAGAAAAAAATGGAAAAGAAAAGGTATGGGCCCGAGGTCTATTTCTTATGAGTCCTTATGGCTGATACAATCACGTATGCTAATCCTACGCTCAGACCAAATGTCAACGGGATCCACACCCCAAAGCTCTCCCAGGTTGCCGGAACCATCTGCTGAAGTAGCGCGTCAAATACCATGCACTATGGTATAGACTCTTAGTATATTAGATTTTCTCAAGAACCGCCTCATTAAATTAGGTAGATGACCGTATTACTGGGAACTGTAACCAATGCAATCCCTGGAACTAAACGTCGATTCGGCTCAATGTTTCATGCTTAACATATTCTTAATATTGACCCGTCAGACACCGAACGATGAAATTATGAGGAAAAAACGCTTTGGATTGATTGTTTCATTAATCGGTCTGGTAATGAGAATTGATCTAGAATATAGAATACTCCTCATTCGTTGGCAAAAAAGCTTCCTCAGATGACACAGCACTCATTGCAATAATCCAAGCTTGGCATACACGTGATCTTGATTTTGACGCGCGTAAAGAGATGAGGACGCTAATATATGACAATGCAATATTATGCGTATATATACAGGGAAAGAATTCGAATACAGATTAATCGAAAGGCCATGGTTCGTTTTTATCGTTCTATCAGAGACGCTTCCGTTTCCGAGGCTGACATAATCCTGATTGGTGTGCCGGAC
>CAKOFP010000192.1 GCA_933226995.1 Candidatus Nitrosopolaris rasttigaisensis
CTCCCGCCGTTATTGAATTCCGCAGCTGGGATAGCATCAATAATCACTTTCGAATCAACAACTTTGTCGGCAATTTCTTTGAGCATTATGACTCTGTTGAATATTTTGTTCCCATTTGCATATGTGTAATATGCATACATCAAATGATTTTCAGTAAAGTTAGGGCTTAAGGCAAAGCCAAGTACCCCGTCTTCTCCAAGTTGCACAGCTCCAATATTTAGGATAGAATGGTCAACAAGTTTTCCATTGTTAACCGTCATCGCCATAATCTCCCCCATTTTTTCGGCAAAAAATATTCGCCCGTCTTTTGAAACATCTATGGCCGATGGCGATTCTATGTTTTGCACAATCGAACTAATTCCAATTCCGCCACCAGCAGCACTGCCTCTGCTGCTCCCGTCGTTTGGAGCCGGCCCCCCAGCAACACCAACACTACTTCCGGAGCCACTGATACTACTACGAGGTTCTGGTAGCAGGATAGTAGTCTCCGCAGGAGTTAAAAGAATGGTTATGGTAGTTGTTATAATAACTGCTATTGAAGCCACAACGGCCAGGATTAGATGTCGTCGATTCATGATATTAAGAAAGCTGGGCGAAGGTTTTTTAATGTAATCCCGAGGATCTTTTGCTATACCATTATGAAAATTTCTGATATTATGGTAGACAAAGTTTTCGCATTGTCATTAGATGACACGGCAGCAAAGGCGCTAAGCGTGATGCATGAAAACAACATTAACCAACTACCAGTAATTGATAACGAGCGCAAATATGTGGGAATGATATTTGCAAAGGAGTTTCTGAACCTTAATACTACGCCTTCATCAAAATTAAAAAACCTCGTTGTAAAGACGCCTATCCTGAGTCCAACCGATACTATTGAAAAATGCACCCAATTAATTGTAACTACCGGCAATCGAGCGTTGCCGGTAGTTGAAAAAGGAAAATTGATTAGCATCGTTAGCGAAACCGACGTAGCACTTACTGCGAATTTTGGTCATGCGGCAGTGGATGAGGTCATGTCTGGCGCTATAGTCATTGAAGAAAATTCTACGCTGGCTAACGCTTTGGCTAAGATGCGCAGATATAACATCTCACGTTTGCCGATAATAAAGTCAAACGGGGTACTGACAGGTATTATCAATGCTTTAGAAATAGCCAAGATCATTGCGACACCTAGAGAAAGAATTGGAAAATCCCGTGGCCTACGCGCCTTGACCTCAGAGACTGCTATTCGGGACGTCAAAGTGAAGGATATCATGAGAAAAGCAATCTCAGTCGAGAGAGGAACCAAACTAAACACGCTGGTCGAAAGTTTCAAAAGAAACGAGGAAATCGTTGTTGTCGGAGACGAGCGACCGATTGGTATAGTTACTCCTAGAGATGCTCTGGAAATAACTCTTCCCCACCGAAACGAACCCAGTATTCATATCGCGCATGTGGATGGCGAAGCAAGGAGGACAATCGAAGAACACATGGCTAGATTCTTGAAGAAGATTCATGGAAAACTTGAGAATATCCAATCTGTAATCATCTACGCAGACAAGCATAAGACCCGCAAGTATTCTGTAAGAGCCAGACTAATTGCTGCTAGACGTGTGATCGACGCAAAGGCGGTGGGTTATGACCCCGTAAGTGCATGCAAGGAATTAATATCGAGGCTTGACAGACAAATAAGATCCGAACACAGTCAGAAACTCGAGCAACGGCAACATAGAAAGGAATCTGCTAACAAATTAATCAGAGAGTAGAAGAAAGTGGCGCAGATGAGGAGATTTGAACTCCTGATCGCCCGAGGGCGAATCGGCTTGCTTTCAGGCTATTATCCAAGATTTATATAATAGACTCACTCAAGGCCGACGCATTTTTGTGTTCCCCGAGCTTTCTTGCTACCGGTGAGAAGACCACTCTGCCACATCTGCGCACGCGTGTTTGATTACGGCACGCTACTTACTATTATGTGTTAACTACTTCTTGCTCGGCCGATCGCGTCCGTAATAACAAGAAATTGCGCTCCATTTTTTCTTTGAATTATCTTTTAGGTAACCCTAAATATATTAAATTGTCCATATTGATAGACTATGGGTGAAACAATCGAGCTAGAGAGCTTTGATGTCAGTTTTTCTTTTCGCTGTCCAAAGTGCGAGTATCTGAACGAAGAAATTTCAGCTAATGAACTTTCTAGTGGCAACGCAGTATGTGGAATGTGTGAGACTCTCTTTAAAATGGAAGGGTTAGATGCAGTAAAAATTGTCGCTTCACTGGAATAGGATAATAGGACTGCGTCACTTCGTAAAATATTAAAAAAGGTGTTGCGATAGTTTTTCTTTTATAACCCATATCACTGCCCTGTCAACAGACGGGCTATGATTACGGCATTTCTCACTTGCGTATTGGTAATGATTGGTGCTAAGACTTAAAATATCAATTTGAGGGTTTAAAAAATCAAATGGCAAAATTACCAAGTAGGAAATCGATTGAAGGGCCAGCTAGGGCTCCGCATAGGGCAATGTATAAGGCAATGGGTCTTACGGATGAAGATTTGGATAGGCCTATAGTAGGTGTATCCTCTACCTGTAACGAGGCGACCCCTTGTAATATTCACCTATGCAGGCTTGCGCAAAACGCCAAACAAGGCGTAAAAGATTCTGGATGCACCCCACGGGAATTTACTGCCATCGCGGTGTCTGATGGAATAGCAATGGGCCATGAGGGGATGAAAGCTTCGCTGGTGAGTAGAGAGATTATAGCTGACTCTATAGAAGTGATGGTAAGGGCTCATCAGTACGATGCCGTTGTAGGTCTCTCTGGCTGCGACAAGAGTTTGCCCGGAACTTTGATGGGTATGGCTCGACTTAATCTACCTGCCATTTTTGTCTACGGTGGCACAATCATGCCTGGAAATTGGAATGGCAAGCCTGTTACAATCCAAGATGTCTATGAAGCGGTTGGTACGTTTGAGGCAGGTAAGATGACCAATACCGAGCTAATCAGTTTGGAGAATGTGGCCTGTCCGTCTGCGGGCTCCTGTGCAGGAATGTATACAGCTAATACTATGGCTTCGATAAGCGAAGCAATCGGCATGTCGTTGCCTGGAAGCGCATCTTCACCTGCAGAGAGTCCGAGAAGATCGGAAATATGTTATGAAACAGGTAAAGCAATTTTCAATCTGATAGAAAATAATATCCGTCCAAAAGATATATTGACTTTTGAAGCCTTTGAAAACGCTATTGCAGTCGCCAACGCGATTGGAGGTTCAACGAATTCAATACTCCATCTGTTGGCATTATCAAAGGAAATAGGGGTTAAACTCAATATGAGGGACTTCGAAAGGGTCCGAAAAAGGACCCCTCATATTGCCGATATGAGACCAGGTGGATCGTATGTGATGCTTGACCTTGATAAAGTTGGGGGTGTTCCTATAATTTTGAAGAATCTATTAAAGAAAGAGCTAATCCACGGAGAAACCATGACTGTAACAGGAAGCACTATGAGGAAAAATCTTGAATCAATACGATTTCGGATGCCTTCCTCTTCCACCTCGCCTTCACAGTCTTCCTATTCTTCCTCGTCAACCTCCTCATATTATTCTGATCAAAATGTCATAAAACCCATCGACGATCCAATACACCCTGTCGGAACTCTTGCAATTCTAAGAGGTTCGTTGGCACCAGATGGGGCTGTCGTCAAAATTGCTGGAATGGATTCGACTAGATTTGTTGGAAACGCTCGTGTCTTTGATGCTGAGGAAGACGCTTTTGATGCAATATCAAAGAGGAAAATAGTCGAGGGAGATGTGGTGGTAATAAGGTACGAAGGACCAAAGGGAGGCCCAGGCATGAGGGAAATGCTCGCAGTCACTGCCGCCCTCGTCGGTCAGGGATTGGGGGAAAAAGTGGCAATGGTTACCGACGGAAGATTTTCCGGTGCGACCCATGGCTTCATGGTAGGTCATGTGACGCCTGAGGCCATGGTGGGCGGACCAATCTCTTTGGTTAAGGACGGAGATACTATAGAGCTTGATATCAAAAAGGGGAAAATAGATTTACAGATATCGAAAACAGAAATACTCAAGAGACAGAAGAAATGGAAGCCGATCAAACCTCACTACGTTAGTGGTGCCCTGGCCAAATACGCTTCTTTGGTTAGGTCTGCATCCGAGGGTGCAATAACTGTTCCAGTATAGTAATTAATTTGGTTTGATTCATTAAGTTCTAACCCAATCTCAGTCAATCTTGAACTAAATATCCTAGGTTGGGGCCATAGACACTGTTAAGCTTTTTGAAAAGTGTTGAGCACGTGAGAGTATCGAAAATAATCTGCGTATCGTCAATTGTTTCCTTAACTAGTTGTTGCTGATCTTGTATTTCCTTTCCACACAAAATACATTTGGGTTTGTTTTTATCGTTGGTTTTGGTTTCTAAATCAAAATCATCCTCTGTCCATCCTTAACCTGGTGGTACTGCTATTGCCGTTCGCTCCTCTGGGATCACTATAGAATTTATTATTTTAATTATTTTCCCTTTCATAACTTTCTCATATAATTACTAGCCAACTGAATAGAGAGTAAATTCCTGCTAAAGCGAACCTGCAACAACGGGCGGATCATAGATAGTATACTATTGAATCTAATTAATAGACATTTTGGTACTACTGTACTGAGAAAAAATACTAACTGCGTTTATCTAACAATAGTTGATTTAAACCTGGAACCTTTCTTGAAAATTCAGCATATCTCTTTGGCAGAGAAAGATAACACAAGTATGACCGCAGGGGAGGAAGAA
>CAKOFP010000193.1 GCA_933226995.1 Candidatus Nitrosopolaris rasttigaisensis
CATCATTACCGAGATTGAAACAGCCCCTCGAGCAAATAATATTATGGATCTACATCATTGAATAGCTTGGCGAAAAACAACACTAAGGCAAAGATTGCGAAGCTTCCGGAGATGTCAGCTATGAATAACAACAACTAAGTTGTCTGCGACCAGGGTAACAGGTGGTAAGTCCATTCTTCACAGATCTAGCAAAGTAACAAAAGCTGCTCAGAGATTGGCGCTTATTGGAAACTTATCTCAAGAATCGTGAGCCTTTCAAAAAATAACTTCTTGTTGCTTATGGTTCGTCTTTTTAATTTCATTTGAACCAGAAATTCGTCTATTTTTGTATCGTTAGACAAACTTGAGATTATTATCAACATTTTACCATTATCGGCTAAAACTGAAATAGCAGATTTTACGAAATTTAGTGTTGTTTCTATACCGTTAGAATTCCCATCTATTGCAGAATCCTTCCTTTCATTATCTTCGAGTGGGAGATAAGGAGGATTGGTTACAATCAGGTCAAATTTATGGCGAAAAGCGGAAGCAGCATCGCAGCAAGCTAGCATGATATCGTTTGACAGATTCTCTTTGCAATATCTAAGTGATACAAAATCAATATCTGTTCCAGCAACAATCTGAAAATTTTCATGAAGAACTTGTAGTACGACGCCTGAACCGACTCCTATTTCTAACGCTGATTTCCCCGTGTAGTCTTTAACAGCCTTTGCAAGGAGTAAGCTATCGTCAGATGGTAGGTACAACTTCTAACTAAAAAATTGGCAAATAGTGATATTCTGTTTATCACGATGAAAGCAAACTAAGAAGAAGGACCATTTGACTAGTTTAAGAGATTTCTCGTCTGGAGGTAACGTTCGTGGTCTTGGTGAGCCCAATGGAATGCAGATCAACATCGAATAGAAAACATCGAGTTATTTCGAATCTGTCACCACGATCTATTTCATTTGGAGCTGTCTATTGCATCCATTATTACCTGAGTTGCACGCGAACCAAAGTTCGTCTTGCAGTAGTTCTCATTTCTTAGTTTTGAATCCAATTTATTTGATTTGATTAATGCAGAAACCCTGTTTACTGCAGCAAGGTAATTCATGCCCGACACCCATGTAAGTACAATCACACATTTATCGCAGACGTTACTTTTTGCATTAGTCGCATATATATCACTACAAAATATACATTTGTTATACACCATCGATTTTCCAGTCCTCGGATTGTTTATGCCAAAATGAACCATGTTAAAACAATTAATGCACAAATGCTGATTACATGTCGAGCATATATGATATTCTTCGTTCTTGTGACATTTTTCACATGTTACCATAAGGTTAAGATCCACTCTTCTCTTTGTAAAGATTGGCGTGCTGTATGGCTACTGCTTTCCAACTTAGTTTTTTCTTAAAAATATCGACAGATTCCCTATAACATGCATAGTTGGAAGTTAAGCTTACAAGTCCACTTGAAAACGCACTAGGATTCCTTCTGACCGTTATTCCTAGCCCTTGATCAGAGAATTCTCTAAAGAACTCCAGATCTGTTGCTACAAACGGTAGTCCATGAGCCAAGCCATCAAACATTACTCCAGAAGCCGAGCTCACTTTATATGGCAAAATTGTGGCATCGGAAGCATAGAATAAGGATGATAGATCGGATTCGCTCAGAAAATCATTCTGTAGGATAATGATATTACTTTTATTACCAACTCGTAACTGTAAATCGTATTTAATGTAATGATTCTCTGAGGAGCTTACTACTATAGTCCACCCTTTTGGAACGTTCATCTTTTCAAGAATATCCCATCCTTTAGTAGCTGTTCTGAATCCTACAGCCAATGCTATTTGTCCTTCTTGTGGTAGAGAGAATCTCGCCCTTGCTTCTTTTTTCGTCATACGAGCAGCTGGTTCGGCGCCATGATAGATTATCTTTATATCCCCCTTATCCACTCCACCGTCGATCATCTTTGACATATAGTATGAGAAGACTATGCCCGATCGGCCATTTTTGAGTTTATTCTTATTCAAATTGTGAAAAGATCGATAGTTTAGGAGGCGCTTCCAGTAATCTCCAACTCTACAAAGCAGTAATTTAGCTGCATTTCCATTTCTTCTATTTGTCTTCGTTGGTCCCAGACTAAACCATTGCTTGACGGTATAAGCAGAATGAAAGGTAGTAACTATCGGAATTTTACATTTATCATAGAAGGACTCAATATTAGTATTCGTCTTTTTTGGATTAAATGGATCCAATACTAAGCCGTATAAGCCGGGCTCATACTGCACATGTACGACGTCTGGTTGTATTTCATTAACTATCCCTAGGAGTACTTCAGAATTATGGATATTAGTTGGAGATAGTCCAAAAAACTGTCCACCACCTTTTTCATTGCAAGCAACATAGACTTGCAAACCTATCTTTCGCAGCTCCTTTGTTAAATTAAATGTATACCGGCCTACTCCTCCTTGCATAGGAGGATATTCTGTAGAGACCATCAATACTCGAATTGGAGTTGCCATCATGCCATGAAATACATTTGATATAAGTAGATATTAATATATAGGTTTATATTTACAGTTATATTTAAATATGATTGTTCACTAATGTTTCAAGTTGAATGCCTGTTAAATATGCTGTTACCATTACTTCCATAGGTACTAGCTCATTTATAGTAATACCTAAGCCTGTAATAGACGGTTTCAATCTAAGAAAAGGACAAAGATTGGATTTGATAGTCAATGATGATGGAATTCGCATTCCACTGCTGGATCAAAGAACTACTGATGGAAAAGACTTTCCAGCGCATTTAAAGAAGGGAGATATGTCAAATCTTTAGCTACCATTTCAACATTTCCTCCATCGTAGTTAGTTCTTATCTAAACATCAAATGCAAATAATCAATTTTTCTTTCTATAGCAACTTATTATTCTAATGTTATTTTCCATTACGGGCAGCTGCTCTTGATTCAATTTACAAGCGATAAAAGAATTGTGTTTTTGGCTTACTTTCTTTTACTAATTGTGTTTTTGGCTCATACTATCTCTTATTCGAATATCGCGGTAGAGGGACAAAAACAAATATCATCAAAATTTAATGTAAGAATTACCTACCCTCCACCACGCCAACAAGTTCCGATTGGTAACAGTCTCACAATATTCGGAACATCGACATATAATACGACTAAAGATTGCACTGTTTATGCAAATTCGAATGACTTGAAGTTTCAAAAAGTTATAGCGGTAGGATCCTCTGGAAATAACAATTATTCGAGTTGGATTTTTACGTATGCTAAGAACTATCATCCCATTACAAACGGAATAAACAAACTAGCAGCTAAAATATCTTGTAGAGCTAATCCTTCCAATTTGACTGCATATTATATTAGCAACGTTACAGGAATAATAGTGAGAAACAACCTCCATACTTTTAATATGAATCAACAAGGTAACAGTATATTAGAATCTACAATACATCCCCCTACTAGTATTAATAATAATATTAATAATACTTACAACTACGGTAACGCTATACCAGGTTCCAACAATGATAGG
>CAKOFP010000194.1 GCA_933226995.1 Candidatus Nitrosopolaris rasttigaisensis
ACTATCGGTTGCATAGCAATTATTTTCTTTTAGCCGCTCCTTGATACGACTGTCTATCATTTTTGACAAAGCTCTAAGACTTAAAAAATGACTACCTTCCCAAAAGAGTTTATTACATTTTTTACATTGGAAAAATTGTGAATGCCGGTTGATAATGTTGAAAGGGATTTTTCCTTTAGCCTCCGCATGCGATATCTCAGACAATAATCCGTTACACATAGAGCATCGAGAACTGAGGTCCATGTAAGGTCCTAGCATCATCCCAAAACTGAAAAATGTTTGTGCAATATTTTCCAAGTCATCCGAACCGTTGAGCAACACCCCCTGTACTCTAGCTTTCATAATTTTCCTATACATCTCCTCGTCGCAAGTTAAAATGACTCTATTCTGCTGGATTCCGGCTCCTATTATCTCATCATCTGGGCTGTCTGCGATATACAACGTGTCAAAACCAAAAAAACGTAATTTTCGAGCGACACTTCCTAGCATCGCATCGACCAGGAAGGCCGGTTTTGATTTAACTAATGACTTCCTCGCCCCTACATTCTTCGCAAGTAAAGGTTCCATCAGCAAATTGCAAAAGATCAGACCATTCCCCGCATTCGTCGCAATATCCAGAAACAGAACCAGCAGAGCGGCCAGTCTCCCCCCTGACAATTGCCGCTTTCTCAGAAATTACATCGACGAGCTCTGGGGTAACAGCAATTACGTCTGACGCTGAAATAATGCCAACAAGTCTGTTCTTATAAACTACGCCCAACCGTTTGATATTATGTTGTCGTAGCATTCGAGCAGCTTCGGTGACGCCCTCTTCCCCTTCTATGGAGTGGAGTTTTTGCATGATATCTGAAACCTTTACGGTACTTGGTTTGACGTCCTTAACCACAGCATTTGAAACGATATCCCAGTCGCTAACAATTCCGACTGGATTTTCTCCTTCCATTATTATAATACTACCAACCTTTTGATCTTTCATCTTTAAAGCAACATCGTTAACTGTATCTGTAAGAGCGGCTGAAACCACTGGACTGTTCATGATATCTCTAACAAGTACTCTTGTCGTCATGTTAGCGTCTCGATGTTGTCTAGCTAGCTCTTTCTTTACCACGACAGTGAATTCATTTCTAGCTTTAATTACTTTGCTCATCACTTCTCAGCTTTGCCAGCGAGCTCTTTTCCCCTTCCCCTTTTTCAGTCAGAAAAATTTTTGAATGTCCAGTTGGAATTGCCCTAATAAAATCACCAATATTAATTGATTTAGTGAAATCTGCCAGCTGAGCATTCGTATCATCTTTGGCATTTGTGCTTGTATAGGCTGCCTTGACTAGATCTGTCTTAATTTTTTTTGCTACGCTGTTCGGATCCATCCCCCCAGGCAATAATTGCGAATAAACTACCGATCGTTTCTTTATAGCATTGGTAGGTCCGCAAGCAAGAACATAGTGCGAAAATGACCGTATAAGTCCGACTGCTAGCTTTATTTCGATACCCTTTATGTAATTACGCCTACCCTCAATTACGAACGAACCTCTCGGAAGAAATTGTCCTGTCGGAGCACCTCTCTTTATTTGACTAGGTTCAACCCAATACGCATCGGCGCTGAACAATCCATCTTTCCAAGCTCGGCTGAATGAGACCGTTGCCTGTGCTACCTCCATGCGACTAGCACTTATTTCGCTAACTTGCTTTGCGTCCTTAAGGATAAAGAATGGTGAACCATGTACCTCAGCATGAAATACGATGTCTTCTTCTGTCAAATGCTTTCGAATGATGGCCGAGTTTGATGATGCGTCCCTTCCGCCAATTGCAAGCAAACCTTCGCTCGTAACAAACCACCTGTAACGCTCATACCATTCTTTAGCGATTTGCTCTTTAATAGCGATCTTGTCCTGGATTGCGGTCGTTTGGTTTCTCAAATTACCAAGTTGAGTGTGAAGTTTTGCCTTTGCGTCCTCAATAGATAAACAGCCTCTTTCCAACTCTTTAGCCCTTCCAAATAAAAGAGAGGATATTTTTGCCAAGCTCGAATCTGCTGTCGGAACACGTTCACCGAGCACTTCAAGATATTTTCTTCCCTTGTCTATAACAATAAGCGCAGAGTTGGCACCAAGGAGTTCTTTCATTGAATCATCATCGAAAGTATTATTAATTCCCTCGGAGATTGCCATCAAATCAGTAGCAATCTTCCTGATGACGGTGGCCTTCGAAATAACTTCCTCCTTTGCTTTGTTCTGTTCTGCTAGGTCATGCTGTAGAATTGCTATTCTTTTATCAATATCAGTAGTTTTCGAATTGCTATGTCGCTCCGTTATCTCGTTGGCTAGAACTTCATCTACTGCTTCCATGTAGGAGTGGGCTGTTCTCATCCTCGTCGTCAGTATCGGCTTCAAGGATGGAACGTTCGTGGTTGGAATAGCAACCGCATCTCGTGCTTTTCCCTCGTCATCTAGAATGACAAGTGCTTCGTGACTTCCTGTACTGATATCTGCAACAAGCTCCTTGGTAACTGTATAAATTCTAGACATGTCATCATCTGAAAGTTGGCCAATGTTTAGAGCAGAAATACCAGCCCTCCTAACTATTTCTTCCACAAATTTTTTTGGAATTGAAATATTTCTGCCTAACCACCGCAAAACGTCTAGGCCTTTTGCATCTGTTCTATCACGCATAATTTTTAGCTGTTCGACGGTGATATCCAATACATCAGCCCCGCGAGTTGGGGGAGAAAAATATTGGTGTCCCTTCTTCAGAACTCTGTGTCTAACTTGAATAGGATTTAGAATAGCGAGAATCTGCATCTTTTCATCACACAATATAATATTTCCAACACCGAAAAGTTCGACCACAATTATTCTTGATTTACCGTCAAAATGCCTAAACCTTATTGTGATAATGCGCTCACTACCAGATTGTTGGATAGCTTCGATCTTGGCTCTTTCGACCTCAGCTCTGATGATACTAATAATGTCACTCTCCTCTACCTGTTTGAACTTGAACCTTGTAAGCCATATGCCTCGAACAGATAACATTAGCGTAATATCGGGCTCTGTAGAGTGATGCATCCGGAAAAGAAAAGAATCTCTTGTCACCGCAACGATATTACTTACATAATACTCTGAAGTGATCTTTGAATTAATCTCGCTGATGAGATATCTCAGTTCGATGCCTGATAGCTCCATAACAATGGATAGTGGGATCTTCCACAAATATTAACCAAAATACATTGCGGATACACGTTTCGCACGTGCTGACGATAAACCGCAAGGAATTAAACCTAGTATAAATTAATGACAAAAGTAATATAATTGGATCCTCTTGACAGAGTTTTTTACATGAGAGCCATTCTTGGATTGATCGGTGGTATATTTACAGGTTTTGCCATTGCACCTGGTACTGGTCAAGGCGCCGCAATTGGGACGGTGATATTGATAGGGCTACTATTCTACATTATCTCGTATCAAGTCGCAAAGCGTATGGCTAAGAATATCGCAAAGCCACAGAGACGCAAGTTGGCTACCAACGGAATATTTCCGTTTATTTTCATGCTAATTATGTTTATGATTGCAGTTTATACTGGATTGCATCAGAACATGCCACTGTTAAAATAGACGGTGTTCCAAAATAACATGAATCCAATGCTTTGGACTTACCGCACTGGTGGGATTCCTGATGAATTATTTGAAAGGTCTGAGGAAGTTCCAATTACAAAGGAGGAGATACGAGCGCTCGTAATTAGTAAGTTACGTTTGAAAGAGGATTCCTGCGCGATTGATGTGGGATGCGGGAGCGGAAGTATTACCGTAGAGCTTTGTTTGCAAGCCCGAGGAGGCACAGTATATGCCATTGATTTCGACAAAACTGCGATTGAACTAACTAAAAGGAATCTCTTTAAGTTTGGGGTGAAAGCCGAGTTAATCTTGTCCTCTGCTCAGGATATTTTGCCAACCATACCACAGGCCGACGCTGTTATAATTGGCGGGAGTTCAGGGGACACGGCCCGAGTTATTCGTTTGGGCATAGACCGATTGAAGAATGGAGGTAGAATAGTAATCGATACCATTCTAGTCGAAACATTGTATGATGCAATCAGCACAATTAATGAAACCCAGCTTTGCGAAGTCGATATTACACAGGCCACAATTGCCAAGGCTAAGAAAATAACAAGTGGTACGATGATGGTTGCACGAAATCCGATAACGATAATTTCTGCCACAAAGCCATGAATCAGATTATATATTAGTGTAATATCAAAGCCAAATCGAGAAAGAGTTTGCTAACTCTTGCTATTAGTTGAAAATAGGAGAAAGGGAATGTAAATAATCCGGTTAGAGAGATTGTATGCATGAAGCTATTCTGCGTAGGTTGCGGACCCGGCGATCCAGAGCTGCTTACTGTCAAGGCCGTAGATATAATTAAAGCTGCAGAGGTAATTTTTGCACCCACCGCCAGAGATGGCAAGCCGAGTATCGCCCTCTCGGTAGTAGAAAGGCATTTAAAAAAATCAGCTAGAACCGTTAGCCTCGTATTTCCAATGACTAAAGAGAGAGAATCTTTGAGGGCCTATTGGAAGAGAAATGCTCTAGAGATAGCTGACGCAGTGAGATCAGAAAAAAAAGTGGTATACTTAACTGTAGGTGACCCAGCATTGTATAGTACATGGATTTACATTCACAGGGAATTAGTTTGCAATCACGAAGATATCGAAATTGAAATCGTGCCTGGTGTTACATCGATATTTGCATTTGCCGCACAAGCAAAGATGAGTCTTGCTGAAGGTGACGAAACTGTTGCGATAATTCCTGCTTGCTATGATCTAAATAGAATCAAAAAAGTTGCGAATTGTTGCGATACACTTATCTTCCTTAAGGACGGCAGATATTTTGACAGTGTAATTGAAATGCTTTCTGAAGCAGGGTTTGGAGATGATTCAGCTATAGCTATTGCCCAGGACATATCCGTGGAAGGAGAGATCTTGAAAATGAACAAACTACGCGATATGGTGGGGACTAAAGGTCCCACTGAAAAATATTTTTCGATAATGGTCGCAAAAAAGAAGAACCATGATAGAAAGTAATACAGTTTATTTTGTAGGATCTGGCCCCGGCGACCCATCCCTCATTACACTTAAGGCCAAGGAATTGCTAGAACGAGCGGACGTTATAGTTTATTCTGGCTCGCTCTTGAATCCCAAGATCTTAGAAGATAAAAAAAGAGATGCAGTGCTTCATGATGCGGCTCTTATTGATAGAGAGAAAATTTATGAGATATTAAGAGATTCCACAAAAAAAGGAAACCTAGCTATACGATTTCATGATGGAGATCCAAGCCTTTTTAGCGCCATTAGAGAACAGATTGACAAGTTAGAGCAAGACGGAATTCAATGTAAAGTAGTTCCCGGAATTACTGCCATACTTGGTGCAGCGGCTGTTATGAACCTAGAATTGACCTTACCTGGTAATACACAAACGCTAATAATAACACGAGCAGAATCAAGAACGTCAGTACCTCCAAGAGAAAGGATTTCAGAACTGGCTAAACATGGCGCTACAATGGCGCTATATCTGAGCGTTCACCTGATAGCTGTAGTAGTTCAGGAGATTATGAAGAGTGGCGCTTACACGAAAGACACACCTGCAGCTATTGTTTATCGAGCAACTTGGGATGACGAAAAAATAATTAAGGGAACACTAGGTGACATTGTGAAGAAGACACACGATGCTAAGATAATTAAAACTGCTGTTATTATAGTCGGAGATGTGATAGCCCCCAAGAAATATGAATTTTCAAAAGTTTATGATGCAGGTTTCACACATGGTTACAGAAGGGCCACGAAATAAACAACACCTCAATTTTCGCGTTACTGACTATGATTAAATCATCGCCGTATCCATAATATAGGCATTGGCTGTCGTGACGGA
>CAKOFP010000195.1 GCA_933226995.1 Candidatus Nitrosopolaris rasttigaisensis
CATAAAGAAACTGGAGATACAATCTAAACATAAGATGATTGAATTTCTAAACACCGAGTCTGTTGGCAGAATAGCTTCTATAGATGCCAATGGTTATCCGCAAGTTATACCAATGAATTTTGTATACGTGCAAGCAAATGGCCCACTAATCCGTTCTCGTGGAATAATAACACTAGACGCAGTTTATATGCATTCTCATCCATTCGGTGAAAAGCTAGACAATATAAAAGAAAATTCGAAGGTAGGTTTCGAAGTGGATCGACACGTCTGCTTCTTACCTTCCTACTATTTTCATCCTAGTGACGCTTCGCAAGCTGATACTCTCTACATTAGTGTGGTTATCAAAGGAAACGCAATGATCGTAGAGGATAACAAGGAAAAGGCAGACGCGCTAAATTCACTAATGGAAAAGTATCAAAAAGAGGGAAAATATGAATCACTTGATCCTTATCTGCCGTCTGTCCACGAAGTCGCTGTAATCAAGATAGTCCCAGAGGGGATGCGAGGCAAATATAAAATAGGTCAGCACTGGGCGCCAGCTTACCGGTTAAAAATGGCCAGAAATATTATCGATAGGGAAGGAAAAAAACGAGCAAAAGAAATTCTCAATATTATAGGAATAGATATTTTGACCGATGGAAATTTGAAGATAAGAGAAGAGCCATCGATGTAAATTTTGCAAATTAATTGTACTTCTTTTCCACAGTAAGGTAGCAATTTGGTATTAAGATTCTTCTCCTTAATGACTCTTGCATGAGCCAAGACAGGCAGTCCTACGCTATGACTATTTTTTCAATGAGTTGCAACTCGAAGTTCCTTGAAATATCGAATATGGCACACAACCCATTATGCATATGTGTGACTAAATCATCTGCTCACAGCCTTTACCTATTCCCTCGCTTCAGAGTCTACTACTGATTTTATTTAGTGCAAGCGCTGGGACACAGGACTAAGTATCATAGAATGGGCGAAGAGGCATGGTCGGTCAAAATTGCGGCAAAATATTCTGATAGATTGATGACATATTTAAAAATAAAACATTTGAATGCCCAAAAATGCAAATGCTGCGAACGAATTATTAAAATCCGTACTAATGTTTAATGCTGTCCACAGATCTGAAACGCAAACATTATGAAGCCAGTAATCTTGCCAGAACGCCGATATTGGTAAAAGTTGTTAGTATCCTTGGGCATCATTTCATTTTTCAGGGCATTAGCATCCGGTTTTGACAACGATAATCTAACCAATCGATCACCCAATATAATATCCCATGGGAGCTGAGGAAGTGGTTCTAATTTAGAAGCGATCATAGCAACTACTCTTCGTGGCTCTTCCCTATCTAAAATGACAGAATAGTTATACTCATCTTTAATCATAGCAACTGCTCTTTGTGGTTCTTGCCTATCTAAAATGACAGAATAGTTATACTCATCTTCAGATCCAAATGGATCCGACAGAGTAAATGGGTCAATTTGAATATATTGTTTGAGAGTACGTCTAAGAGAATCTGCTAACCCACTCATTATGGCAATATCAATCATAGCTAATTTCTTAAATTCTTCGGGAGTCGGCGGATTAACAGGCGCAGCTAGCACAGAATGACATGCTATTTATCATTATTTAAACTGAATTGGATGATATAATAATAGTATGCCGATTCCTGCTCAAGTCGAATCGATTGTAAACGTACTACTATACAGCTTTATCGTAGGAGATACTAAGATGGTCTTGGTATATATCTATATGTAACTGACTGGGCCTGTTCAATGTCAGCAGTACTAAACGTGTTAGCTATTATACCCAATGCCCTAGTTTCGTACTCTCGAAAACGAAAGACCATGCTTCGCTTCCAGGATTTCAGAAGGTGTATAGATTAGGTTCTAGCCAACCCTATGATCAAGCCTGATTCTCTTGTAAATGCATTGTCCTCCGGGTCCATGAATAGATTCTCCATCAAATCCCGAGGGCGGTTGCTCGTAGAAATTAGGATCACGTAACTATCTGCGTTTCCTATGTACCTCTCAACCGTGGTTAGAGCCTCTCACTGAGGTGACGGGTCCTAGAACGCCGATTCCTCTAGGATTATTGCTTTGAAGTTAGAAACTCCCCCAGCAGCCGTATGAGAGCTTCATTTTGATATTACAGCATGTGAATGTGTTCACACGCATATGTTCTCAAGCATATGCTATGCGTCAAGTGAATTGACGAAATATGAAATAGGTTATAATGTACAAATTGCATCTTTATAGCTATGCAATAGTATATACTATACTAGTATAATCGGTACGACTAAGCCACTGATAAGATGAACGAAGGAATAACATTGCCAATCTCGCTAGCGAAACAGATAGCCAGACTGCGTGCAATTACATCAGAAGAGCTTAATAACAGTCATAGCTAGATTTGTCAAATTTTTGCAGCTTTATATTACCTAGAACATCAAGCATTCTGACTATAGACTGGATTAAGCTTCAAACAATTTCGTCGGTCTTACAAAACTTGAAGACATGTTAACGAATCTCTAACAAAATTGGCGGTGCAGACAGCCATATTAGTTTTCCAGCTCGTGCAATTAGCTGATCACCAATTGTGGCCGCTCGTAATAGTTGGAGAGCGTGCTTTTCAGAGGGCCGTGGCTTGATAGTTTAGTCCAAGAGTTCGTTCCACAAAGATACCTAAAAATTGGTTTTCTACTAATAATAGCATTCCAGACTATAGGTGAGTAATAGAAAGGTTTCTCATGGAAAAGGCAAAATGAAAGGTGTCGCATCTTTTTGCACATAGTCTTTAATAGAATTCGCTTGTCCGGCAAAGTAATTCGGTTTTGTATTATTAGTAGGCTGGCTAGATATCATAAAACTGAGTAAACCTATGTTTGTGCAGGTCGCATTGTTTGCACAATCATTCAGCTGACCAAGCTTTTGTTGTTGTTCGCTCTGAATTACCTTCAGCTGTGCATGGGATTTCTGAATTGACATAAAAACAGGCGCTCCGGCTATCATTACCATAGCGGCGATGATAATAGTGATTGACAATGGCGTTTGGTTCGTAGCCTTCTCATTTGCTTTATTCTTATCGGATATATTTGACTTGTCGAAATTATTGCTGCATTTTGATCATGATGCATTCATCTGGATCTAGTGATCAAATTATGACCTAGATAATTATTATCTTTGGCACTTTTTTATGATAAAAAGGTTAAGAATAATTAAGCAAAGGGTTGCGGTTCGATGTCATGTGAGAGCAATAACGTACATTTTGTTATCAGCTAAATGTTGTGTCAACAACTTCTGTTCATATTCTAAGGCCATGATGTAGTTGAAGGCTGTTGAAACTATCTTAACAATAAGTTGTCGTTCGAAAAAAATGCATGTATCCGATGCATCCGGACATACGAATGAGGCGACCTCCCTATTTTCAGATTGCAAACTGGATTCGCCTAACGCTAACTGGAGGTTGAACCTCCGCATAGCATTTTTTTGAGATTGTGAAAGAAAGATTCCAACTGTCATACTTAGCTATGTAACATTTGTAGAGTCGATTGTATGTATTATGTGAGAATATTAGATAAAAAAACATTAAATTGTAATGCCTTATCAAGGATATCTGCCGGGATACCCGAGCTAGGTAAGTCTATGGCCCTAATAGGGGTCAGCCTCGAGATCAATATGAATTCATGGACGTGCCAGCTGATGTCCTTCGGGACTCGTGGGTTCAAGTCCCACTCCCGGCGCCACAATCGTGGGTTGTTAACAACCTTTTTAGGACGCAATTACCAAATTCATTAAAGAAAGACTCTTGTCTTGTTCAAATGCGTATACTTAGGAACCAACACCAAACTATTGAATGCGCATTATTAATTAATAAACTCACGGAAAAAATAGAAGCGCTATAAAAAAGTTCGGAAGCGGACATCTCTTTTAATAAAAGAGCCTACAGATTTAGGATAAAAATACCGTCCAGTTAGCCAAACGTAGATTGGATATGGCATCAATATTTGGAGACGAAAACCAAACAAAGGGTCAGTCGTGGAATATAGACGATGTGTATGATCGCCTAGGTTTCGCTAATAAAGATGGGATCCTCTTTATTCGTTCCAATCTTAAGTATGAGGAATCTTTTATGGCTGGGAAATTATCTGAATATATTAGGTCAAGCATTATTTCAGTTTAAATTCATTATCTTGTTTATCTCCTTTATTAAGTCTTCATTTTTGATGGGTTTTCGTAGAAATAGATCTTTATCTAGTCCACAAAATTCCTCTTTTCTAAATTCTTCATAATACATTTCGCTGGCCGTCAGAAAACAGATCTTAACGGCATTGTCTAACTTTTTTAACTGCCTGTGTAGCTCAAACCCATCTATTTCTGGCATTTTAATATCAAGGATAACTAGATCATAGAACCCTGCCTTGAAACTCTTCAATGCCAATATAGGATCGGTAAAGCAATCCACTTCGTAACCACCATCTTCTAAAACCATATTGAATACTACGCTAAGATCCTGTTCATCTTCTACAAGCAGTATTTTCTTCTTCATGTCAACTAATTCCCTTTAGCATGATAATGGCATGTTGAATGTGAATACTGCTATTGTTAATGTTGTTGTTGTTCTCATTCCATAAGCTTCAATGATCCTCTTACAGATAAACAAAACCAATGTCATTCCTTCAACGAATTTTGGAACAACTTTCAAGATGCACATCAATACCGGTTTTGCTTATTTTAATCATCGACTTAATTCTTCCTCTATTCTCTTTATGAAATCATCTATTGCTATTGGTTTTGGAATAAAGCATTTTACATCTTTTAATGTTTGAGGGGGTACTCTCAAGCTCTCGTGATAGATCTCTGATGCTGTCAGAAAACACACTCTTACTTTCTCATCTACCTTTCTTATTTCTTTATATAATTCAAAGCCATTCATATTTGGCATATTAATATCAAGTATTGACAAATCATAGAAACGAGCTTTAAAATTCGATAATGCCAAAAGAGAATCGTTAAATGCATCAACTTTAAATCCCGCATCTTCTAGACCCATACTGAAAACTGAGGTGTTATCGGGTTCATTATCTACAAGCAATATTCTCCTGCTATTAGAATTATTGTTCATTTTTCTTCCCTAGTGTAAAACGCTTTATTACTTAATATGCATATCATTCTGGTCAAGAAATCAATTCCTCTTTTATTCTCTTCACCAAATCATCTATTTCAATTGGTTTTTGAATCAAGAATTTCATTGCATCTTGTTCTGTTGAAATGGATTGCAAAGGTATCCTCTTGAGATCTTCATAATGTATGTCAAATGCTGTCAGAAAACACACTCTTACTTTCTCATCTACCTTTCTTATTTTTCTATATAATTCAAAGCCATTCATATTTGGCATTTTGTAATCAAGTATTACCAGGTCATACGCACCCTCCTTGAATTCCGACAGCGCTAACTGAGGATCATTGAATGTATTAACTTTGAGACCATTATCTTCCAAACCCATACTGAAGATTGCGGTAAGATCAGGCTCGTCATCTACAAGTAATATTCTATTACCACTATCACCACTCATTGTTCTTAGCTACCACCGCCGTTATTGGATTCATTGGAGCTCGGGTCCTTTTGCTTCTGATGTTTGCTTAATGACAGACTGAATGCAAACGTAGCTCCTTTCTTCCCATCATTATTATTTTTAGCCCATATTTTACCACCATGTGCTTCAATTATGCTTTTAGAAATAAACAACCCTAATCCCGTACCTGTTTCAGATTTTGCTGCAAACTTCGAAAATAATCGGGGATATATTTCAGGGTCTATACCTTGACCATTATCCTTTATGCTAATCATCACTTGGTTACTATTACCATTATCTACCACTATCCTTTCTTCCTCAGTAATCAATACACTCCCTCCTTTTTTGGTAAATTTAATAGCATTGCTCACTAAATTAGAAATAACTTGAGTTATCCTTCCTCTATCTCCTTCAATAAAGAGAGGGTTATTTTTATTGCCACCATAGTGATTGTATAATAATTCTATATCACTATTTGACTTTTCAATCTCGCTTCTGTAGTCTGCTACAACATCTGATATTACCTCATTTAGGTTGAACCTCTCTAGATTGAGTCTTAATGATCTGCTTTCAATTCTAGTAACATCTAATATATCGCTGGTAAGTCTTTGAAGTCTAGTAGCATTTCTGGATATTGCTTGTATCATCTCTTCTCGTTTTTCAGGGTGTCGTTGTATCAGTTTAGAATATCCTAGGATAGCCTGAGTAGGTGTTTTCATTTCGTGACTTGCTATATTGATAAACTCTCTTTGCATTTTATCATGAACTTTTAATTGTTCATTAGCTAACGCTAATTCTGCAGTTCTTGCCCTTACAGTGGTTTCTAATCTTTTATTCCAAGAGAAAACTAGGAACGCGACAATAATCGCTACAGCCGCTATTATTGTTACCACTAACAGCGTGAAGTACCTCTGTTGATCAATTAATGTACTTACATTGCTTGCAAGATTTTGTTGGGCGCTAATGTATAATGTCAGAAAATTCTTACCTCCGGCTGCTACTGGTTCGTATGCTATTGTATTCATTTTACCATTGACGAGAATATCTCCTGAACCGGTGTATCCTTGTAATGATCTTTTTATTAGATCATTTAACAAATTCTTAGATTCAGGAGGTTTTAAAGCAGATGAAAGTACTGACTGGAATTTATATCCAAAAATTGATTCGCCTACATATTGTTGCGGATTAGTATACAGAATTATTCCATTTCTGTCGAGCAGTCCTATAGTGCTATTGAATTGTGAAAATAATTGATTCTTTAAGAGGTTTCCCAAAGTATCGGCCCTAATTCCGGCAACAACTACACCTTTGAATATTCCTCCTGCTCCAGCCTCCCCACTTCCTATTCCTGCGGTGCTATTAATAATTGGATAAGAAATGTACAGTCTTGGAATTTTGTCGTTTGAATCTATAAGACTACTATAATATGCCATATGTGTAGTCTTTGGCAAAGTAAAGTATGGTCTATAGCTTAGGTCTGTTCCTTTATACTTCTGGTATGTGGTTTGGTTCATGTTACTAATCCAAACTACTTTACCATCTTTATCAAGCCACATGTAAAAGTTCGTAAGCTCACTTGTAGCTAGTTGCCTAGAATTAAAAAGAATAAATGCTGATTTTTTATATGTATCGTTTTGTATAAGAGGAGATGGGGTAAGTGTTTGCAAAAGAGCGCTGACAGTTTGCAACCTGTTTGATAATATTTGGGAAAGGTCATGTACTTCAATTCTGGCATTAGATCTTACCTCCTGTGAAGATATTTCAACGATCTTGTTAGCTGTAAAGGTAGAATACTGATATGAAAAGATTGATACCACTAGTGCAACGGTTACAATAGCTGCTAGTATGACAATGTTAGTCTTTGAGGCGCTCCATCCTTTTAGCAGAAAAGGCACCTTCCTTGGTGTTTATGCATTCAATATCAACCGCCCAGGCTAAGCATCAACATAAAGCTATGGCTGACGAATAGGATGCATGTTCTCATCATATCACTATCTATCAGGATGCTAAAATGGGTTCGATTAACAACTCAGTTGGCTCTACTGAGAGATAGCAGTCTGCTGGAAGTTTTAACCGCAATTGATCCCAAGTGTATTGTTTTTGCTCCTCCCTAACTATACATTCTATCTTGACTCGTGTACTCCCATCTTTGTCTACATAACCGGTATATTCACAACAACTGGATTCATCTAGCAGAATATCATTAAGATCGTTATGTAGCATTGAAGTCTTCTCAGCTGACGATAGTATTTCTATTCTTACAGGGGTTCGTTTTTTTATTGGCAGCAATTTCTTTGATATCAGCTGACAGGCTTTGTTCCTAATCTACTTTGATAAGCAGCTATTATGATTTATCATAATCCTTACTTACTAGAATAGAATAGCAACTAGTGGGTATTCAGATACATGTTTGAAAACCTAGTTTATCCGAGTATCGGTTTCGCCACTACTCTTCTAGCACTAGAAACAACGTGGCACTTTACAGCCTGCAAAATCACTGATAAAAAGATAAAGCCCTGCTTGTTCAAGCAGGTAAAGTTAGCTATTGTACGGCCATAGCATCAGATGATATATTCAGTACAAGGACGTAGGAAAAAGATAGAAGCAATACAAAGGAAGGAAATGTCTAACACGAGAATTTTAATGGTAGATGACGACACGGATGTTAACACTACACTAAGGACGGTTTTGGAAGCAAACGGATTTAAAGTTGATTCATATGAGGATCCTCTTTTGGCATTATCTAATTTTAAGATCCGTTTCTATGACCTGGTAATTCTTGACATCAAGATGCCTGAAATGAATGGGTTTAGCTTGTATAGAGAAATTAAAAAATTGGAGAAAACGGTCAAAGTCTGTTTTCTTACAGCAGGAGAAATGTATTATGGAGCATATGACGATATATTTTCTTCATTAGATGCTAAATGTCTTATTCGAAAGCCTATTGAAAACGGAAAGCTGATAGAACGTATAAATGAAATAATAAGCCCAAATTAGTTAACTGAAAGATTGGGCATTGATGAAGCATGAAGATTTTCACATCATCTATCTCGCGTGGTATGAATACACTCTTGCCGACTAGTAGAATAGATCTATATTAGTTGCAACTGCCTACAGCCATCATAGTCTAATTGAGGCAGAAAATGTTTAGAGGAAAGGTCAATCAAATATCCTGTGGCAATGAACCTGAGGCTCATAATACCCCTAATAATACATCTCATTCCATAGTATAAACCTCCTTAACTGCACGACCGTATCCAAGACTAATTTTCTTTTTCATATATGGCATATGTCTAGAATGGATCGAACAAGTATTACCACGCTTTGTTAGAAGGCCCTTTGCTACCATGGCTATTAAAAGTCCGGATAATTTTAGGGGTTGGATTTCATATACTGCACAGAATTCGGCCATTTTTACTCTATATTCTTCTACGCTAAAGTAAGTCTTGTCGTTTTCAAGTATCAACGGCCATACAACCAATTCCCAGATCATCCTGAGAAGATTTTCAGTCGAGTCCATTGTTCTTGCTTTATTATTGCTCTTCTCTTTCTCATGATATTGCCGCCGCTCTTCATTTTCTATGGCATTGCTATCATCTTTTAATTTCCTTTCTTTGCCCCCTCCATGTCTACGCAGAAGATGCATTCTGATACTCTGTCTAAAACCTAATGTCAAAATAAATTCCTTTTTATGTCTATGCTATGAGATATTTTTCTAACTTTCGTTGCTGTTGGTACGAGCGCTGTATACGCGCACACGCCGCGATACATTTCTGTGTTCCAGGTTACGAAACTGAAAATAAAGAACCGATAAATACACAAACAATTACTTTCTTCAAGATCACAGGGATAGTCAGCTAGCTTAGATTATCTCTCTTTTGATAGTTATCCCTTGCACTGACTTTGACTTCGATACTTCAATACGAGATTAACAATAAATTGCTATTCTGATATCTCTTAACGCAGTTGTAAGAACATGAAGTGTTTTAACTGCTATTCTGAATTTCTACCAACCTTAGTAAAGCCCTTATGTCAAGAGTGTGGCTTCTGCTACTATTGCAGAGATTTCCTATCGTGTTTTCACTATGACATAGATAAAGATCATAACCAAAAACAGAATCTACTACAGGCTCCTCTGTCACCAATAAAGAAAAAGAATATTCAAAAATGGGATTCGTATAATGATATTGTTCCCAGACTACCAAGCACTATCCCTGAAGACAGCGCAGCAGTAATAGTCATAGATGAATCAGTAAGACGCAAATTAGGAAAATTCCATATTTTAGACCTGATCCAAAATCTAACAAGTCCCGAAATGAATTGTTACGTAGATATAATCCCCACAGGATCTTCTGACAATGATGTAATTAAAGTCTTCAAATCCTATGTAAATATTCCTGCTTTTATTTTGACTTCGGATAAGGATCTATATATGAAATTACTTGGACGCTCCGTGTTTGTAAGGGCAAACAGAGGTAATGCAATCAGAATAGTTACCGAAGCAATAAAACACAGAATTTTAAGATCATAATTAGACGATGAAAGATGCCATATCACAGGAGCTTCGTGTGTATCTCAAAGACATGCTGGCATGTAATCATAGTAGGAGCGTTTGATTAAACATCCAAAGTCGTATTGAACCATTTTCTATTTATCGAGACACACGAATAAAATTGTAGCCTGATATCGCTAGCCTATTCTCTAGTTCTCCTTTGGCAATCAGTGTTAGGTCAAAGTATACACTGACACTCATGCATTCAATAATGATGTTCTTTATTGCTTTCTATTATCTTGGCCGCTTCTCGACGGTCGGCTTGCAACTGGTGCAATAAACTCCGACTATCTTTAAAAAAGCTCTTTCAGTCTTGGGGGCGACGGATGCTCTGTAACACCGGGTATAATGACTTGGATAGAGTTTCATTACAATATGTCTGGGCCAGGACAGCCATATCGCATATTGATTGAATTTTAGGTTGGCTAAACATTTAACCCCAAATCTCTTGCTTTACTTACAAGTTTTTCAGCGTTTTTATTTTTCCCCAGATTGTTTAGAGATATAGCCTTCTCGTATACCGTCTGGGCATCATCAGGATTTAATTCCAGAGCTTTATCATAACTCCTTATGGCTTCCTTATAATTACCTAAATTAGCCAGAGTTATTCCCATATTATACCATACTCTGACAAGATTATCTCCAATTTGAATGACCTTATCGTAAGTCACCACAGCTTCCTTGTAGCGTCTTAGATTGTTTAGAGCTACTCCTTTGTTAAACAAAGCTATAGAATCGATCGGACTTATCTCTAAGATCTTGTCAAAGTAGCTTATGGCTTCTTCGTACTTTTTTAACTTGAGAAGAAGCGCTCCTTTCAGGTTCATTGTATACACATCCGTTGGACAAATTTGTAGAGCTTGATCATAATCTCTCAGTCCTTCTTCGTATCTCCCTAGTTTGACAAGCACCGCACCTTTATCAGTCCATGCTGTAGCATCATTGGACCCAATCTCTATAGCTCTATCATAACTTTCTATGGCTTCCTCGTATTCGCCCAGATTGGCAAGCGCTGCCCCTCTATCCGTCCAAGGTCCGGCATTAGTGTTGGGATCGATCTCTATGGATTTATTGAGACATTCTAGAGCCTCATTATATTTTTTTATGTCATTGACAAGAGCCGCACCCTTGTGATACCAAGCTCTAGGGTCATTGGGATTAGTTGCTATACCCATATCAAAGCTTTTCAGAGCGTCTTCATATTCTCCTAATGCTACAAGTGCTGAACCCTTGTTGTACCATGCTATCGCTAGGCCTGATTGAATCTCTAAAGCCCTATCAAAGCTTCTTATGGCCTCCTCGTACCTGTTCAAGTTGTTAAGAGCCGCGCCTTTTTGATACCAGGCGCCAGCATCGTTGGAATTTGCGTCTAAAGATTTCTCAGCTGAATGTAGATCATCTTCATACTTTTCTAAGGTGCCGACGGTCACATCCTTCTTGACCCTAGTGGGGCCAAGTTTGGGATCAATGTTTGACGCCTCTTTGTAAGACATTAAAACAGCATAGGTCTTGTCCATTATAGTAATAATTGTTACTGTTACTGAATTTCACCGTGTAACTACTTACTACTGTGTGTTAGATTCAGTTCACCATATGACCACGCAATATTAAAGTCATATACTACCAATACTACCAATGACACCGATAAAGGGAATTATTTACGAATGTTTATTAAATATATCAGCTATGACGCAGATAAGGCTTAACCCTGGTGAATTTACAACAGTAGTCTATTAAATATACCTCTTCTGTGCTTGTATGTAGATATGGGCTGTTATGATCTATTAATTATATTTTCATTGCCATGGATTTGCTCTGTCTTTTCTCCCTCTATATTATCGTGAAATGCGTCTTCAGGGCTAGATGACAAAGCCTATGAGATATTGTTGATTATAGAAATATAAAAAATATTGCAGTATTAAGAATATTTGACTCACATCCGCTAACGGCACCGCGGAATATGGGTATACGGCTCTTGTATTATATCTCAATATTATTATTAGATTTATGCATCGACAAAGATCGAGGTTAAATCATCATATTCAAATTGGTTGTTTAGTAGTTAATCAGCCAACAGCCTCTAATGGATATCATCATAGTAGTCACTTTCATTCGTATCCCTTGATAGTAGCAGGCCTGCTTTCATATTCTTGATAAAAGCCCTGTTTTATGTTCTCAGCTAGGCTGCTGATTTCCTTCAAATCATTCAGCTCGTTTATTCTCTTTGAGCTAACACCAAGTGATTCCAATTCGTTTAGCCACCAACCATATCTTTCTGGATGTTCGTCTTTTGCGGCCATACAAACACCTTCTTACATTACTGCAGAAAATTATACAATAAAGTCTTTTCTAAATCATTTTTAGTATCACTAAAACAGGCTTTTTGCCTTCTATTGCTATGCCATTTGCGGATAGTTATGAGGTTACTGCTTCCTAGTAAAATCAGCCTTGACAGCATACTTGACTATACCTTCGCTATTGTTAATCTGTTTCAACAACTTTAACGTCAACTCTAGTGGCAGGAACCTTGCAGCAGAAGTGGAGTCTCTTTGTTTTTGCGCATTTACACCTGTGTCTTTTGCATTATAACTGCCTATATAAAATTTCTTGAACTTATTTCTTGGGTAAATTTCGTTATCCATAATATAAAGTATGATTTCAGATTGTGGTTTTTATATCCTTACATATGTGGTACGTCTATTCACGTTTTAATGAAGAATTTTTTGAAAGATTCCAACTTTAACAAATTAGCTATGTTGAGTACAATCTCGGTAAGTACATTGTTGATGATATTATCTGGAACAGCAAGTTTTGTCTCAAATAACTATTATACAGTATATGCGGCTGCACAGAATGTAACAAAGACCACCTCGTCATCATTGACAGGAGACAGCGCTGGCGGTAGTAATGGTGGAGGAGGCTCCCAACAGGCAAGCACTGCCCATTGTGATAGGCCTGGATTTCCATCTTGTGCTAGTTTAGGCTCCCAAGCTGGGAAGAGCGCTCCTGGAACTAGCTGTCCTCCTGGTCATAGCCAGGCATTTTGTAATGCATATACGGTAGCAGCTGGAGGTCCAACTATTAATAACAACAATCCAGGGGTGTCTTCTCAACAAGAAGCTGCACATTGCGATCAGCCTGGATATCCATCTTGCTACAGTTTAGGCTACCAAGCTGGAAAGAACCATCTTGGAGCTAGTTGTCCTGGTGGCCACAGCGCAAAATATTGTGTTGGGTGGAATGCAGGAGCAGGAAATACGACACATTGCGATCAACCGGCGTGGCCTAGCTGTTATACTTTAGGCTATCAAGCCGGAACGAATGCCCTCGGGACTAGTTGTCCAACAGGTCATAGCCAGGCATTTTGTAACGGATATGAATACGGAAGTGGTGGTAATGGACGAGCGTATGTACAGGGAGTTACTGATCCCACACATTGCGGTCAGCCAGGATTTCCCGCTTGCTATGACGTAGGAAATCATGATGGATACAATAATGCAGTAAATGAACACCACCTATTCAATAATTCATGTCCCTTAGGACATTCTAAGACGTTCTGTAATGGATATGTACCTGGGTACAACCGAGGAGTATCATACAATCTAGGTTATTCACGGGGTGTCAACAATTCTAATCATGATTGGGAGTCAAGTAGTCAAGATATACATGCATTTAACTACGATTGCCCAAGCACACATTCAAAGGATTTCTGTAATGGATATACTGACGGGTATGGTGACGGAGTGCATGATATACTCGGGTAGTCCTCCCCCACTACTCGAGTCTAGTATCTTTCATGATTCACCGCCGCACTTATTGATTGTCAGCTGGATGTACCCTTCAGTGTTGCCTCTCCATAAGCTCGTGGCCAGTCGAATCGATATGCTCTTTCGCCATTTGCATATCAATAAACTCCTTGTTACATGGAAGGCAATGATACGTTACCTTCATGAAAGAAAACTGTGCATCAAACTAAAAAAG